>CASDTD010000001.1 GCA_949283445.1 uncultured Coriobacteriia bacterium
ACGTTGCGCAGTCATTCTCGAATTTCTGACGTTTGCTCGCGTGGGCTTGGGCCGCTTTCTGTGCCACCTCAAGCTGGCTTGTGATTTCCGAAATGACGATGCCGAGCTTGGCCACCCGGCTCATAGCTTCGGCTTTCGTCGGATAGGGAAGCGTCGCTTCGATGGTCGTGCAGCGCTCTTGGCAGGCGCTCACTTCGTTTAGCATTTGGCCGTGTGCGTTCGAGAGCGCGGCTTGTTGCGTTTTCAGCTGCTCGATGTCTCTTTCGAGCTTATCTATATTCTGCTGCAGCTTCGAGAGCGTTTCTGCGCGCCGCTGCTGTTCGTTTTCGGCGGCAACAGCGCGGCGTTGCGCTTCTTCGGCCTGATTCAGAGCCGCTTCAGCGTGCGCTTTGGTGGCGTGGTCTGTCTGCTTGGCGAGCATGTTCAATTCTGCCAGTCCCTTTGCCCGCTCCTGCTCGAGCTGGGCAAGGGCCGTGCGCTGCACGTCGATATCGTCGGCGACGGTCTGTGTCTTTCGTTTGAGCGCCCCAAGTTCGTCTTTGGCCTTCTCGTATGCCTCGTTGTCGGCTTTGGCGCTGGCAAGCTCTTCGGAAAGGGCGCCCTGCCCGTTGATCAAAGTTTCTGTTAGCTCCTTGAGCTTTTCGATGCCGCCCCATTCTTCTGCAAGTTCCTTGTATGCCTGCTGCTTTTCCTGGTAGGTGCTTCTCAAGCTCGAAAGCTGCGTGGAAGCTTCGCTTGCCGTGCGCTCGGCCTGCGTGCGGCGCCGCTCTGCGCGTTCGACGTCTTCCTTGCGGGGGGCCGAGGCGGCAAGGGGCGCTGGCGCGGGATGATGCGTAGACCCGCAGACGGGGCAGGGCGCCTCTTCTTCAAGCTCTTGGGCGAGAATGCCCGCTTGGGCATCGAGAAACGCCTGATGCAGCGCGGCATAGGTTTCTTGCGCGTTCTTATCGTTTGCCCGAGCGACGGTATAGGCGGCTTCTGCGTCCGAAAGCTTCTGCCCCGTTTGGTCGAGTTCTGCTTTGTGCGATGCGATCTTCCTGACGGCGGCCCGTACGTCTTCGATTTTGCTGCGCACCTGTTCGAGCTTGCCTGACACGGTGGCGATGCGCGTCGGGGCATCTGAGAGAGCCTCTATGCATGCCTCGCAACGCTGCTGTTCGGCGGCCATGGTCGTTTGCTGCGCTGCGAGCTCGCCCACGAGGTCTTTCGCTGCCTGCTCCTTCAGTTTCAGTGATTCGACCTGCTTGGCATGTGCCTCGATTTGCCCGTGAAGGTGCACTTGGGCTTTCGCTTCCTGCACGCGCTGCTGTGCCTGTTCCAAGCTTGCGCGTGCCCGTTCGAGTTGCACCGGGGCATCTGCCAGGCTTTCTGCAGCGGCTTTGCGCTCGGCGAGTTTCTCAGCGTCTGTTTCGAGCTGCCTGGTGACGGCGGCGAGCTTCTCTTCCGCTGCGCGCCTGTTCGCCTCTGCCGCCTCGAGGGCAGCTTGAGCAGTCTTGAGCTCGTCGTATGCCGCGAGCTTCGCTTCGTGCACGGCGAGCTCGCGTTCGGCGGCCTGTTTTTCGTCCTGCCGGTTTTGCGCTGCCAGAAGCTGGGCCTCGACGTGCGGGGCGCTTTGCTCGAGCTGGGCAAGGTGCTGCTTGGCTTGTTCGAGCTTTCCTGCCAGCTCTTCTGCTGCACGGGCACGCTCCTGTTGCTTGACGAGCGTCTGGATGCGTGTGTCTGCTTCGGAAAGGCGCTTGTCGAGCTCGGCGAGGCGCTTCTCATCGGCGCTGCCTGCCGCATGCAGCGATTCCAGCAGTTCGTCGGTGTTCAGTGCATCTCCGTCGAGCTGCGCTGAAAAACGCTCTGCCGCTTGCCCGTCGACGCCGAAATCAACCTGCTGGGCAAGCGCATGCACCTGCTTTTTCGCGTCGCTTGCCTGGCGGTTGAGCTCTGCCGCGCGTCGTTTCAGGGCATCTTGGAACGCGAGGAACGCCTCTGTCCCGAAGAGCCTGCGGAAGATGTCCCTGCGGACGTCCGTGCTGGCGGAGAGGAGCTTGCGGAATTCCCCCTGCGCGATCATGACGATCTGGCCGAACTGCGCGTGGTCGATGCCGAGCAGCTCTTCCACGGCGTCGCTTACCTCTTTTGCCTTCGTGATGACCTGTTTGCCGGGCAGCTCGAATTCGACGGACGCGTGCTGGGTGGTTTCGCCTTCGCCGCGTTTTTTCTTGCGCTGGTATTCGGGGCTGCGGCGTATGCGGTATTCCTGCCCACGGTAGGTAAACAGCAGCTCGACGTAGGTTTCTGTGTCTGCGGTGGCGAACTGGCTCCTGAGCGTGCTGGCCTTGCGGTCCTGCCCGGAAGCGTCGCCGAACAACGCGAAGCTGATGGCATCGAAGATGGTGGTCTTGCCGGCGCCGGTATCGCCGGTGACGAGGTAGATGCCCTCGCTGCCGAGCTGGGTGAAATCTATGACCGTCTCGGCTGCGTAAGGGCCGAACGCGGATATCGTGAGCTTGAGCGGACGCATTTACATCGCCTCCGTTCCGACGAAACGGTCGAGCTCTTCTGCGACGATGCGCGCCTGATTCTCTGTGAGCGGCTGGCCGTTCAACATCGAGTAGAAATCCTCGAAGTGCTCGAAGGGCGTCTTGTCGGATGTGAGGTCGGCGGCAGCGCCTTCTGTTCCCGCTGCCCGCGTGCGGCTGTTGTCGAAGTCGAGCGTCATGATGTTGGGGTAGCATGCGCGCAGTTTCTCGAGCGCGTCTGCCGGTGGGTTTTCGTCGGTCAAGGTGACGTGCAGGTAGTCGTCTGCAGGCGCTGCTGCGACGACGCTGCTTTCCGTCAGCTCGACAAGTGGACCGCGAATCTCGCGCAGGTCATGCAAGGGCGACAGGCTCAGCAGCTCGATTTCGACGCACGCCACGCCCGTTTCGGGCTTTGCGCCCAAGGTGACGAGCGGCACCGTTTTGGCGGCGTGTTCGGAAAACGAGTATTTGAGCGGGCTTCCGCTGTAGCGCATCGTGGCGCGCCCGATGTGCTGCGGGCCGTGAATGTGGCCAAGCGCCACGTAATCGAAGGCGGAAAACACCTGGCCATCCACCTCGTCGATGCCGCCGACGCTGACCGTTTCGGAATCCGACCGTTCGGGCGCGTTCCCGCTGAAGGTGACGAATTGGTGCGCGATGGCGACGTTGCGCAGTTTCTGGTCGATTTTGCAGGTGGAAAGCGCGCAACGCAGCGCATCGGTGTAGTTCTCGATTTCTTCTTCGGGGAAGAAGGAGCGCACGGTGGCGGGACGCAAGAAGGGCACGAGCCAGAACACGATGGGGCCGAACTCGTCTTGAAGCGTCACGTGCGCGATGGTGCCGTCGTAGACGGGGGAGACGTGGACGTTTTCTCTGGCCAGAAGGGAGCCGCCGTAGGCGACGCGTTCGGCGGAATCATGGTTGCCGCTTACGACGAGCAGCGCGATGCCACGCGCGGCGACGCTGGCCATGAACCAGTCGAACAGCGCGACCGCAGCTGCGGAAGGGGTGCTCTTGTCGTAGACGTCGCCCGCGACGACGATGGCGCTGACGTCGTGGGCCACGGCGAGGTCGAGCACCTGCGTCAAGATGTGACGCTGGTCATCTGCCAGGGGAAACCCGTTTACCTGCTTGCCGATATGCAAGTCGGCGAGGTGGAGCAGCTTCATGAACCTTCATCTCCCTTGCACGAGCTGAATCACCGGGAGATTGTAGCAGCTTGCTGTGACAGGGTTTCGAACCGCTAGGCGTGCGCGGCTTTTTCCTTGGCAGATTGGATGACGAGCTCGGTGCGGTTGACGAGGTTGATGTCGGACGCGCTCGGGTCGTAGTCCAGAATCGTGAGCTCGATGTGGGGGAACGTGCGCTGCAGCTTGCGCAGCTGGCCGCGCGCGAAGACATGGCCCCCCAGGCACCCGAACGGCAGTATGCAGATGACGGTCGTGATGCCGTGCTCGTCGAAATAATGCAAAGCGGGCGTGAGGAAATCGCGCTCGTCGGCGATGCACGTGGCGGGCGGCATGACC
>CASDTD010000002.1 GCA_949283445.1 uncultured Coriobacteriia bacterium
GGCTTTCTGTGGTTCAACTGCTATCCGGCGAAAATCTTCATGGGCGACACGGGCTCGCTTGCCCTGGGCACGGCGTTTGCCGCAATCGCCGTCATCACGAAAACCGAGCTCTTCAGCCTCATCATCGGCGGCCTGTTCGTCGTCGAGGCGTGCTCGGTCATCTTGCAGGTCGTCTATTTCAAGAAGACGCGAAAGCGCATCTTCCTCATGGCGCCGCTCCACCATCACTTCGAGAAGAAGGGGTGGTCGGAGACGACGGTCGTCATCCGTTTCTGGATCGTCTCGGCGCTGCTGGCCGGCTTCGGGTTTGCCATTTACTTCACAGGCGCGATGTAGGAGGGCTGTCATGAGTCAGTCGGTCTGTATCCTCGGCCTGGGGCTTTCGGGCATCGTCGCGGCGCGCCATGCGCTTGCCGCAGGCGATGACGTCACGATTTACGCCGGCGCGTCCTCGGAGAAGACCCGCGCTGCCGCGCAGGAGTTTTCCGCGCAGGGGGTTTCGGTCATCTTCGACGATGAGCAGGTTGCCGGGCACTACGATCTGTGCGTTGCCTGTCCGGGCATCCCGCAGACTGGCGCGTTCTATCAAAACGCGCTGGCTGCAAGCGATGAGCTTATCTCCGAGCCCGAGTACGCTTGGCGCTTCTCTCCCGAGAACTGGATCGCCGTCACGGGCACCAACGGCAAGACCACCACGACCACGCTCATCGCGCATCTGCTCAACGAATGCGGCAAAGACGCCGTGCTGTGCGGCAACACGCAGAAGGTGACGATTACCGAGGCGGCCGAGCAGCGCGCTGCCGGCACGGCCATCGTGGCGGAGCTGTCGTCGTTTCAGCTCGCTTCGACGAGGGCGTTTGCGCCCCGCATCGCGGTGCTGCTCAACATCACGTCCGACCACATCGCCTGGCATGGCTCGCAAGAGGCCTATGCCCAGGCGAAGCTCGACATCTTCAAGAACCTGCAGGAGGGTTCGACGGCAGTCATCACCGATTCCGTGCCTGCCGCCGTCGAGCTCGTCGCCACGCTGCGTTCGCGCGGCGTGCGCGTTTTGACCGTGGGCGAGCGCCGCATGATCGATTGCACGTTCGCCGACGAGGCGGGCATCATGTGGTACGTGGACGCCGAAGGCAGTCAGCTGCGCATCGGCAGCGTGAACGAGCTCAAAATTAAGGGTACGCACAACGTGGAAAATGCGCTTGCCGCTGCAGCGGCGGCCATCGACTACGGGTGCTCTGTCGCGTCCGTGGCGCATGCGCTCACGACTTTCGCGCCGCTTTCGCACCGCATCGAGCCGTGTGGCAGCGTGAACGACGTTTCCTTCTACAACGATTCCAAGGCCACCAACGTCGACGCGACGCTCAAGGCGCTGACGGCGTTTGCAAGGCGCAAGGTCGTCTTGTTGGTGGGTGGACGTGACAAGGGCACCGATTTGTCCGAGCTCGTGATAGCGTGCGAGCGCGCCTGCAAGGCCGTCGTGTGCTATGGCGAGGGCGGGCAGCGTTTCTATGACGCGTTTGCCGCAAGCGGCCTGCCCCGCGTTCTCGCTTCCCATATGCGTGACGCGTTTTCGCGCGCCTGCGAGCTTGCCGAACCGGGAGACGTGGTCTTGCTTTCCCCGGCATGCGCCTCGTTCGACGAGTTCACCGGCTTTGTGCAGCGCGGCGACGTGTTCAAAGAGCTTGTCAGCGGCTATCGGGCAAAAACGGCTGGATGACGCCTATGCCGATGCGCACGAAGAACACGGAAACGAAGCGAAGCGGCGCAACTGATTCCCCCAAACGCACGTCACAGGAATCGTCGGGAAAGCGAACGTCTGCCAAGGAATCTGCGCGTTTTTCGGGGCTGTTCGGCGCGCCGGCGCGCATTTTGGGGCCGCGTCTGCTGTTCATCGGCAGCGTCGTGCTGTTGTGCGCGCTCGGGCTGGTCATGGTGTACTCCGCATCGTCCATCGAGGCCTTCGACGAGTACCATGACGCCTCGTACTTCTTCGACCGCCAAGTCATGTTTCTGGCCGTCGGTGCGGTGGCCTGCATCGTGCTGGCGCTCGTTCCCTATTCGTTTTGGGGCAAGCCCGCAGTGTTCATCGTGCTGTGGCTCATCGCCTGCATGATGCTCGCGCTCACCGCGTTCGGCGGGGGTATTTCGGCGCTGGGCGCGGAACGCTCCATCTCGCTTGGCGGCATAGCCCTGCAGCCTTCGGAGTTCGCAAAAATCGCCGTCATTCTCACGATAGCCTCGCTCATATCGATGCTCAAGAAAGGCGAGCTGTCGGTTCGCTACGCATTCGCGTTCATCGTTATCGCCGCGCTCGTTCCGATTTTCCTGATATACCGCCAGCCCGACCTGGGCACGGCCATCATCCTTATCGTTGGCCTGCTGAGCCTGATGGTGCTGTCCGGTGTATCCTGGAAACCCATTGCCGTCATCATTGGCGTGGCGGTGTTCTATTTTGTCGTGGTCTGCATCGTGCAGCCCTACCATATCGACCGCATCGTCGCGATGTTCGACCCATGGCTCGACCCTCAGGGCGATGGTTACCAGTCCATCCAGTCGTTTTACGCCTTTGGCTCCGGCGGCCTGTTCGGCACGGGGCTGGGTCTGTCGCGTCAGAAGTATCTGTACTTGCCCGAGGCGCATACCGACTTCATTTTCGCCATCATCGGCGAAGAGCTCGGGCTGGTGGGCACGTTGTTCACCGTGGGTCTGTTCGCCGTTTTCATCTTCGCCGGCATGCGCATCTGCCGCACGGCTCCGGACCTGCTGGGGTGCTTGTTCTCCGGTGGTCTGACGGTCATGATCGGCTTTCAGGCGTGTGTCAACATCGCCCAGACCTGCGGTGTGGCACCGGTAACGGGCAAGGCACTTCCCCTCGTGAGCTACGGCGGTTCGTCGCTGCTCGCCACGTTGATGATGGTCGGCATCATCTTGTCGGTCTCGCGCTGCTCGCGCATCGGCATCGCGCACGAACGGCGGCGCGATGATCTCGTGGTGCTCGACGGCGGCTCGGACGCCCGCGCCACACGGCACGGTCAGGATGCGAATCGGGTGGCAGCTCCTGCGGCAAAGCAGGGCAAGGTCATCTCGCTCATGGAACGCGTGCGTCCGAACCGGCCCGAGGCCGATGAGCGCCAAGCACGCTCCCGTGACCAGCGTTCCCGCTCGCGGCAGCGTACGACGTCGGGTCCGGACAGGAGGCGCAGTGCATCCGAAGAGCCGGATGCACGCCGTCGCCATGACGGGCAGAGCACACGGGGCAGGATCGAGTACCCGACGCGTTCGCGCGAATACGCGGCGCGTTCGCACCGTGTACGTCCGGCGTCTGGCTCGCGCATGACCGCAGACCAGCCGGATAGGGGACGTTCGGACACGTCGCGCCGTAGGCATACGGGCTCGTCTACAAAACCTGCAAATCCTTCTGGTACAAACCGTAGGCACAGATAACAATGCCGCAGCAGGTGCTGTGCGCTGTGCGATTTTCCCAGACGCGCACCGGCGTTTGGGCATGCGAGGAGAGGGTGCATCTTGTATTTCGTCATATCTGCCGGCGGCACGGCCGGTCATATCAACCCGGCACTGGCCGTCGCCGACGAGCTCAGAGGCCGCGGCCATGAGGTGCTGTTCGTCGGGACGCCCGACCACATAGAGAGCAAGCTGGCCTGCCAGGCGGGCTTTCCGTTCGTCGGCTTCGAGGTGAGCGGTTTCGACAAGGCGCATCCGCTCACGCTCATCTCGTCGGGCAGGAAGATCCTGAAGGCGACCAAGAAGGCCAAGGCGCTGTTTTCCGAACATCGCCCCGATGCCGTCTTGACGTTCGGCGCCTACGTTTCCATTCCCGTGGGGCGCGCGGCGCATGAAATGGGCATTCCGCTGCTCGTGCACGAGCAGAATTCCGTCGTCGGCATGGCCAATTCGTATCTCGCCAAGTACGCCGACGTCATGGCCGTCACCTACGAAGAGTCCGTGGCGCAGCTGGAATCGAAAAGCACTCCCGTCGTCATCGGCAACCCCGTGCGTGCCTCTATCGAGCACAGCAGTGCGGCGCGTGGCCGTGCGCTTTGCGGCGTACCCGAAGACGCGACGATGTTGCTCGTGTTCGGCGGCAGTCTGGGCGCGCAGCATCTCAACCGGGCTCTCGTGAACATGAAGGGCCGTCTGCTCGCGCTTGACAACTTCTATATCGTCCAATCGACAGGCGAAGCCGACCATGATGCCGTGGTCGAGCAGCTCGCGCTTACGCCCGAAGAGCAAAAGCGCTGGAAGGTGTTTTCCTACATCGACCAGATGGGGGATGTGCTCGCGGCTAGCGACTTGGTCGTTTCCCGTGCTGGCGCCTCGTCGCTTGCAGAAATCATGACGCTGGGCGTGCCGGCTGTGCTCGTTCCTTACCCGCACGCACGCGGCGACCATCAGACCTTGAACGCGCGCTCGTGCGTGGCGGCCGGGGCAGCATGCCTTGTCGCCGACAGCCAGGTCGAGACGGAGGAGTTTTCCGAATTGGTCCTCGATCTGCTTGCCGATACCGCCAAGCGTGATACTATGGCAGCCGCTTCCAAGAAACTTTCCGGGTCGGACGCGCGCAAGCGTCTGGCCGATATGGCCATTCAAGCAGCGGGGACGCGATAGACGTGAGCGATATTTCCACTATTCATTTCATCGGCATCGGCGGCGTCGGCATGTCGGGCATCGCGCTCGTCGCGCACGAGCGCGGCTATGCGGTCAGCGGTTCCGACATGAAGGAGTCGCGCGCGACCCGCGCGCTTCGGGCGGCGGGCATCGAGGTGACCATCGGGCACGATGCAGCCAACGTGCCGCCTGACGCCGACGTGGTCGTCATCTCCACGGCCATTCCCGAGAAAAACCCGGAGCTCGTCGCCGCGCGCGAGCGGGGCGTGCAAGTGTGGCACCGTTCCCGCATGCTTGCCGCCTTGGGCGCGGGCAAAAAGACGCTCGCTTGCGCGGGCACGCACGGCAAGACGACGTCGTCTTCCATGCTTGCCACGACCATCGACCGCATGGGGCTCGACCCGACCTTCCTCATCGGCGGCACGGTGGATGGTTACGACACGAACGCGAAGTGCGGCGAGGGCGAGTATTACATCGTCGAGGCCGACGAATCTGACGGCTCGTTCGTGCACCTGTCGCCGTACGTCGCGCTCATAACCAATATCGAGCCCGACCATCTGGACCATTACGGCACGCTCGACGCCATCTACGATGCATTCAGGGATTTCATCGCGCTTCTGCCTGACGAAGGCGCTGCCGTCGTGTGCGCCGACAACCCGCGTCTGGCCGAACTTGCCCGCTCCACGGGCAAACGCACGGTCGTCTACGGTGAGCAGGGTACTCCTGGTGCCGAGGTCACCTTCGAAATCGAGGGGCGCAGCGGCATCGGGTACGCGTTTACCGTGCGTTTCCCCGACGGGCAAAGCGTCCGCACGTCCATCTCGCGCAACCCCGGGCGCCACAACGTGCTCAACGCGACCGGCGTGCTTGCCGTCGTGTGGGCGTGCGGTCTCGATATCGAGAAAGGCGCCCAGGCGCTCTCGACGTTTTCGGGCGTGCGCCGTCGTTTCGATTTGATTGGCGAAGCTGCCGGCGTCACGGTCGTGGACGATTACGCGCACCATCCCACCGAAATCAAGGCGACGCTCGCCGCCGCCTCCAAGCTCGACTTCAAGCACGTGCACGTGCTGTTCCAGCCGCACCGGTATTCGCGTACGGAAAGCCTTGCCGATGCCTTTGGCGCGGCGTTTTCCGCAGCCGACGACGTGACGCTCATGGACGTGTATCCGGCGGGGGAGACCCCCATCCCGGGCGTTTCCGGCAAGACGGTCGTGGCTTCTATCTTGCGTCACGAGCCGCGCGCGCAGGTCGCGTGGATGCCGCACCGTCAGGAAATCGTGCCGTTTCTCATGCACAAGCTGGTACCCGGTGACCTACTCATCACCATGGGGGCAGGCGATGTCACGAGCATGGCGCCGCAAGTGCTGGAGGCCTTGGAGAAGGGCCCTGCCGCGTGAGCGCGTTCGACGCCTATATCCGCTTAGACGGGCTGTTGGGAAGCACGGTCCTCACCGACGAGAACATGAGCAAGCACACCACCTATCGCATCGGTGGCCCTGCCAAGCTCTATATCGAGTGCGATTCCGTGTCCGACCTCGCTTTGACGCTGGACGTGCTTTCCGAAGAGGAAGTCGAGTGGACCGTCGTCGGGCGCGGCAGCAACCTGCTCGTCTCCGACGAGGGCTACGATGGCGCTGTCGTCGTCTTGGGCGGGGAGTTTTCCTGCTACGACTTCCAGGGGCTTGAAAAGAAGGGCGACGAGCATGTGCAGCCCGAGCCCGGCAGCGAGGTCTGTATCTCGGTCGGCGCGGGCAATGTCTTGTCCCGCTTGGTCCAAAAAGCGTATGGGTACGGGCTTTCCGGCCTCGAGTTCGCGGTGGGCATTCCCGGCACGGTGGGCGGCGCGCTGTTCATGAACGCGGGCAGCCGCGAGAGCTGGATGGGTGCCATCGTCGACACGGTCACCTCGTATAAGGCTGGCGAGGGCCTCAAGATGCGTCGTGGCGTGGAAATTTCGTGGGGGTACCGCACCAGCAACCTGCCCGCCGACGAGGTCATCGTCGAGTGCACCTTGCGCACGCAGGTCGCTGACAAGGCGGCTGTGGGTGCGCGCATGGAGGAGAGCCTGAAACGCCGCAAGGCCGTCCAGCCGCTCGATTTCGCGAGCTGTGGCAGCGTGTTTCGCAATCCGCCGGATCATTCTGCTGGCAGGCTCATACAAAGATGCGGGCTGAAAGGCGCCAGCTGCGGCGGGGCCAAGATTTCCGAGAAGCACGCCAATTTCATCGTCAATACCGGTTCTGCGACGGCGCAAGACGTGTTGACGCTCATTCATCTTGCCCGCAATCGCGTGGAGGAAACGCATGGCATTAGACTTCGACCCGAGGTTAGATTCCTCGGGTTCGCGCAGTAGGCGCGATACCAGACGCTCGTCACAGCCGTCTGCCGCTTCGGGCAGGCGCGCGCGAGCACGCGCCGATGCGGGTGGAAAGCCGGTCAAGGGCAAGCGCAAGTCCGTGAGCGCCAGCGCGCAGCGCCAGTCCGCGAAGGCGTCGGCGAAGGGGAACAGGAAGCTCGGCAAGGAAGAGAAGAAGCTTGCCAAGCTCGAACGCAAGAACGCAAAGCTCGCAAGCAAGCAGGGTGCGCCCGCGCGCGAGAGCGTGCGCACTGCCCCGCGCGAAGACGAGGGCAGAGACGTGCGCGCCGAGGGCACGCGCGTGGGCGATATACGCCGCCGCGAACGCGAGGAACGCGCCCAGCGTGCCCGCGCCCGGTACCGCCGCTACGTTTTGCGCATCGTCGTCATCGTGCTCGCCGTGCTCGTACTCATCTTCGGGGCCATCTTCCTGTACCGTTCCGACGTGTTCCACGTCAACAACGTACACGTCACGGGTGTTTCGCATCTGACCAGCCAGGAGATCACCGATATCGCCGCCGTGCCCGACGATTCCACCTTGCTGCGCATCGATTCGGCGGGCATCATCTCCCGTCTGGAAGACAACGCCTGGGTGCAGTCCGCTTCCATCCACCGGGAATTCCCCGATACGATCAGAATCGACGTGGTGGAACGCACGCCGGGCGCTGCCGTGCGCATCAACGACAAGTCGATCTGGGTCATATCCACCGATGGCACTTGGCTTTCTGCTGCCAACGACAACGATTGGGACACGCAGATGCGCATCATCGACGTGAGCACGTCTTTGGCGGCGCCCATTTCGGGCGGCAGCTGCAATGACGGTGGCATCGTCAACGCGCTGGACATCCTCTCCAAGATTTCCGATGACCTCAAGGGCAACATCGAGAGCATCTCGGCCGAGTCGTCCATCAAGACTTCGTTGAACTTGAAAAACGGCATTACCGTCGCGTTCGGCGATTCCAGCGACGTCGAGCTCAAGGAAGCCGTCATCAACGAGCTGCTCCAGAAGTACCAGGGCAAGATTTCCTATATCAACGTGCGCGTGCCCGACCGCCCCACGTTCAGGACGCTTTCGGAGTGACGGCAGACGCGTGACCCTCTGTCACGCGTCCAGATGCGTGTAGGTTTCGCGCAGCCGCCCGCTTTTTGTTGCAAAGCCGGCTCGTTGCCCTATTATTCGAATGGAGAATACAGCGTTAATAGCAGCTTTTATAGGTATTGACGTGCGATAAGTGTATACTTCAAGTGATTTGGACATATTCTTGGGGTACAATGCAACGCGAATAAACGCAGCAAAACGGGGATTACTGCTCTGCACGACGCCGTAGCTCCAAGTGAAACGTAGGAAGGATCGTCATGCCCGATTACACAGGAGAAGACCATCTCGCCGTTATCAAGGTCGTCGGCGTAGGCGGCGGCGGTACCAATGCGGTCAACCGCATGGTCGAAGCCGGTGTCAAGGGCGTCGAGTTCATCGCTATCAACACCGACCGCCAGGCGCTGCTCATGTCCGATGCCGACCGTACGGTTCACATCGGCGAAGAGCTGACCCGCGGTCTGGGCGCCGGCGCCAACCCGGAAATCGGCTGCCAGGCGGCCGAGGAATCCCGTTCCGACATCCGCGACGCGCTCGCCGGTGCCGACATGGTCTTCGTCACTGCTGGCGAAGGCGGCGGTACAGGCACGGGCGCCGCTCCCGTCGTGGCCGAAATCGCCATGGAGGAAATCGGCGCACTCACGGTGGGCGTTGTCACCAAGCCGTTCGGTTTCGAGGGGCGCACGCGCATGTCCCAGGCGGAAGAGGGCATCGCCCTGCTCGCCCAGAAGGTCGACACGCTCATCGTCGTTCCCAATGACCGCCTGCTGCAGGTCATCGAGAAGCGGACGTCCATGCTGGACGCCTTCCGCATCGCAGACGACATCCTGCGCCAGGGCACGCAGGGCATCACGGACCTCATCACCATCCCGGGCCTCATCAACCTCGACTTCGCGGACGTCCGCGCCATCATGAAGGACGCCGGAAGCGCCATGATGGGCATCGGCATCGCCAGCGGCGAGAACCGTGCGGAAGACGCCGCCAAGGAGGCCATCTCCTCCAAGCTGCTCGAGTCCTCCATCGTGGGTGCCACGCGCATTCTGTACTCCATCACGGGCTCTTCCGACATGAGCCTGCAGGAAATCGACGAGGCATCGCAGGTCATCAACGCCGCTGCCGACGAAGAGGCCAACATCATCTTCGGTACCGTCATCGACGATTCCATGGACGACCAGATTCGCGTCACGGTCATCGCCACGGGCTTCGACGGGACGGAGTCTCAGGAGAGCATGGACCTCGACGGCACGAGCAGCTCGTCTAGCTCCTCGTCGTCTAGCTCGCGTTCCAGCTCCTCGAGCTCGAGCCTGTTCGGCAACGACGATTCCAGCATGGGTGGTCTGTTCGACGACGACATTCCCGACTTCCTCAAGCGCAGCCGGTACTAAAGCCGATGTCGCTTCCCGAAGCAGAAGAACACGAACCTAACGCGAATCTCTGCCTCCCGCTCCCGCGGTTGGCAGAGATTTCGTTTGCGGGGCCAAAGGCTGCCTTGCCGCTTCTCACCGACGAGGCGCTCCATGCCGCCTGTGGCACGCGCGTGTGCTTCACGAGCCGTCTGGGCGGCGTGAGCGAACAGCCGTACGACGCGCTCAACCTTGCCATGCATGTGGAAGACGACGAAGAAGCCGTCAAGGCGAAC
>CASDTD010000003.1 GCA_949283445.1 uncultured Coriobacteriia bacterium
CGCGCCTGCTGCAGGCCGTTCTGCCCCGTCGTCGCATCGATGACGAGCACCGTCTTCACGTCCGTATCGGCGCGCTGACGCGTCACGCGCACGGTCTTCTCCAGCTCGCGCATGAGTTCGTCGCTCGTGTGCAGGCGCCCCGAGGTGTCGATGAGGACGAGGTCGCTTCCCAGCTCCTCGGCACGCGCCACGACGTCGTAGCACACGCTGGCCGGGTCGGCGCCGCGCTCGCGCTTCACGACCTCGACGCCGCTGCGCTGCCCCCAGACGTCAAGCTGCTCGATGGCGGCGGCCCTGAACGTGTCGGCCGAGCCGATGAGCACCTTGCGCCCGGCGGCAACGGCTTGATAGGCAATCTTTCCCACCGTCGTGGTCTTGCCCGCACCGTTGATGCCAACGAACAGCACGCACACCGGGTTCATGCGGAAGGGGTCTTCCTCGACGGGAGCGAACAGGCCGGCAATCTCGTCTGCCAGCAGATCGAGCACCGCATAGGAATCGGGCAGCGCCTGCCGTGTAGCCTGCTCGCGCAGGTTCTCGACGATGGTATCGGCGGCACGCGCCCCGATATCGCTCAAGATGAGCGTTTCCTCCAGGTCGTCCCAGAAGTCCTCGTCAAGCTGCGGGCCCCGCTTGAACAGCAGGTTCATGCTCTCGCTGAGCTTTTTCCTGCTTCGTAGTATTCGGTCTCTAAATGCCATGCGCTGCACTCCCCCGTACCTTACGAACATGACGAAACGGCGCGTACACGCCGTCTCATTGTGCCATATGCGTTCAACAGCTCAGTACCGCGTCATTGCGCGCCGCTGAACGACTCTATATCCCTAGCCGACTCATCTGTCGTGCCCGCCAGGCGTATTGCCTGGTCGAGCTTTTGCGAGACGAGCTTCGACACGCCGTCGCCCCGCATGGACACGCCGTACAGCAGGTCGGCCATTTCCATCGTGCGCCGCTGGTGGCTGATCATGATGAACTGCGTGCTCTCGCGAATGCCGTCCAGAAACGCCAGCAAACGGCGCAGGTTGGTGTCGTCGAGCGCCGCCTCGACCTCATCGAGGATGTAAAACGGCGTCGAGCGCACCTTGTAGACGGCGAACATGAGCGCCATGGCGACCAACGACTGTTCGCCGCCGGACAGCAGCGTCTGCTTGCGCACGGCCTTGCCGCGCGGCTGCGCGTGCACCTCCACGCCCGCCTCGTCCGGGTTGGACAGATCGGTAAGCTCCAGGTGGCCTTTGCCGCCGGGAAACAAGCGCGCGAAGATTTCCTCGAAGTTCTTGTTGACCTCGTCAAACGTTTCCAGGAAGCGGTTGCGCATCTTGCGGTCGATGGCGGCCACGATGCGCTGCAGCGCTTTCTTGGCAGCCTCGAGGTCGTCAAGTTGCATGGCGATGAAGTCGCGGCGGTCTTTGAGCTTGCGATATTCCTCAACGGCCACCGGGTTTACCGAACCGAGGTTCTTCAGACGGCGGTGCAGCTTCTCGGCCCGCTTTTCTGCCTCCTCGCGGTTTTCGGGGGCGGGAATCTCGAGCGCGATGTCCAGCAGCACCCCGTTTTCCTCGGTAATGACCTTGACCGCCTGCTCGACCTTGACCTCGAGCTTGCTTTTCTCGATGCGCACCTGCGTGAGCTTCTCGTTGGCCTCGTCCACCTGCTTTTGCGCTTCGGCAACGCCCTTGCGCGCTTCTTCGATGGTGTCGCGCAAATCGCCCTGCCCCGCCTGCTCGAGCTTGGCCTGGTCGCGCAGGAGTTCCGCTTTTTCCGTGATGCGCTCGCGCAACTCGGTGAGAACGGTGTACAGCGGTTCCACGCGCAGGCGCAGGATTTCCAGACTACCTTCCGTCTCGCGGGAAACCTCCAGCGACTTGGCCAGACTGTCGAGCTCTTTGCCCAGCGAATCGACCTGACGGTTCAAGTGCAGCTCGCGCTCGCGCACGGTGGCGAGGTCGACTTTCACCGTGGATATGTTGCGGTTGAACACGTCTTCACGGCGGAACAGCGACCCGCGCTTCTCGCGGGCGGCGGCGAGCTGTTCGGCGAGGTCGGCACGCGTGGCCTCGAGCTGCTCTGCACG
The DNA here is from genome assembly GCA_949283445.1 of uncultured Coriobacteriia bacterium. Next base: position 2,075 of record CASDTD010000003.1, read on the forward strand.
CTCTTCGAGTTCGGCGGATTGCTGGCGCGCGTCGGCAGAATCGGCAGCGATCTTGGCACGGCGCTGCTCGATCTGCTCCAGTTCCTGCCGGGACGTGGTGATGCTCTGCTCGAGCCTGCCTATCTCCTCGCGCAAGCTATCCGCCTCGCCGGACACGAGCGCGATGTTCTGCGAAATCTCGAAATCGTCCGCCTGGGCAAGCTGCACGTGCTCGTCGGCCTTGGCCAGCGCGTCCTGCGCGTCTTGCAGCGCCGCGAGCGCCTTGGGCTCCTCGTCGGCCAACGTGTTCAGGCGACGCTTCCTGCTCAGCACGCCTTCGGCATCTGCCACCTGCGTCCCCAGCGTGATCTTGCCGTTCGGCCAGGCCACGACGCCTTCCGGCGTGACAAAGCGCGACTGTGTGTCGTCGGCAAGCGACGCCGCGATGGCGTCTTCGACGGAGCCCACGACGTACACGTCGCCCAAAAGCAGCTGCACAACGCGCGCATATGCCGCGTCGTACTCAAGCTGGTCGAGCAAGGGCGTGCCGGCTTTGGCTTTCTTGTGCGTCACGGCAGCGCCGTCAAGCGAGACCAGGGAAATCTCCCCGCCCTCGACGTCCGCCTCGAGCAGCCGCGCTGCCAGTTCCCCGGCGGCGGACGCGTCTTTCATCATGAGGCCGAACATGTCGGTGCCCAGCAGGCGCTCGACCAGATGCTCCAGCTCGCGTGGGGCGCTGAATATCTCGTTGAGCGGGGAGACGATGCCCGAAAGGCGGTCTTTGCGCTCGAGGCTCCACGCCAGCATGGGGCTCGCGTCGTCGAACGCCCGGTCGACTTCCTTGAGCGCCTGAGCTTGCGCGCGGATGTCATTGAGCTTGTCGCGCGCCGCATCGAGTTTCTTGCGCGCGTCGTCTTGCAGGCGCACGCGCTTGTCGATATCCGATTTCGCCAGCTTGGAATCGCGCTGCAGCTTCGCCAGCTGCTCTTCGAGTTCCTCGGCCCGCGCACGCCGGGCCGCAAGCGTCGTCGCCGTCGCGCCCGATGCTTCCTCGATTTGCTGCGCGCGGCGCTTGAGCAGGTCTTCTTCCATATCGGCCGTGGAAAGCGTCTCCTTGGCCTTCAGCGCCTTCAAAGAGCAGGCGTCGATGTCTTTCTCGCACGACCTGAGCTCGGAGGACAGGCGCGAGACTTCCGTATCGGCCTGCTTGCGCTCGGCGATGACGTTTGCGGCGTTTTCCTGCTGTTCTTCGAGCTGCGATACCAGCTCATCGCGCTTGGCGACCGTGTCGCGGCGCTCTTCCTCATAGGAATCGAGCAGCCCGATGACCTCGTCGCGGCGTGCGTCGGAACGGTGGATGGTCTGACGCAGCTCGGACAGGCGCGTGACCATGTTGCGCCCTTTTTCCTCCAGCAACAGCATGCCCGCATCCAGGCGCTCCATGACCGTCTGGCAGCGGCGGCGCTGCTCGGCCAAATCACCCACGAACAGGCCTTTTTCCTCGAGCAGGCGCTGGTATTTCTCAAGCTCCTTGCTCTTCTCGTCCAGGCGGAACTTGACGAGCTCGACGGCGGCATCAGCCTCTTTCTCGCCCTTCTCCGTCTCGCCCCATTCCTGCTGGAGCTTGCGCAAGTCGTCCACCGCAAGCGTGAGCTCGACTTCCCTGAGCTCGGCGGAAAGCTGCTCGTGCTGACGGGCGCGGCTCGCCTGCCGTTCGAGCGGCTTGAGCTGGCGGTCTATCTCGTGCGCGACGTCGTAGACACGCTGCAGTTCCGCGTCCATGTTCTTGAGCTTGCGGCCCGAGCGCTCTTTACGCTTCTTGTGCTTGAGGATGCCCGCAGCCTCCTCGATAAGCACGCGCCTATCTTCGGGACGAGCGCGCAGCACGTTTTGCAGCGAGCCCTGGCTGATAATCGAATGCGTGTCGCGCCCCAGACCCGAATCGTTCAAGATGTCCTGAACGTCCATGAGGCGCGCGGGCGAGCCGTTGATGAGGTACTCGCTTTCGCCGCTGCGGTACATGCGGCGCGTGATGGCGACCTCGTTGAAATCGAGCGGCAGCGTGCCATCAGAATTGTCGAGCACAAGATCGACTTCGGCCAACCCGACCGCCTGACGCGCGGACGACCCGGCGAAGATGACGTCTTCCATCGCCTGGCCGCGCAGCTGCTTGGCGCTCTGTTCGCCAAGCACCCACAGCACCGCATCGGAGATATTCGATTTGCCAGACCCGTTGGGCCCGACCACGACCGTCATGCCCGGCTCGAGCTTGAGCACGGAACGGTCGGCAAAGGACTTGAAGCCCTTCAAGACGAGTGACTTGAGATACACGAAGATCCCTTGAAACTTGCAGTTACACCAACCTTGCGAATTCTACCACACGCGCCCCGCACGCCCGTGCGCCGCGCAGCTGGGCACAGGGCGAATAGACCCTAGTCAAGCGGCAAGTTCTCGGCATGTTCCAGTGCGGCAGCGGCGGCATTGGCCTCGGCTTCCTTTTTGGAGCAACCCGACCCCGTGCCGATGACCGCGCCGTCGAGCGTGGCCTGCGCGTGAAACGTCCGCTGGTGCGGCGGGCCGTCCGTGCCCGTAATCTCGTACTCCGGGCGTTTGCCATGCGCCTGCAGCAGCTCCTGCAGGGAGGACTTGGGGTTTTCGGGCTCCGCCGCGATGTCTTTGCTAATGTAGGGAAACAGGGTCTGGGCAATCCACGAGCGCGCGCAGGCGATACCGCCGTCAATGTAGAGCGCGGCGACGACAGCCTCGTACACGTTCTCGAGCGCGGAATGCAGGCCCCGCCGGTCGGTGCCCGTTTCGCTGTCCCCGAAGATGATTACCTTGTCCAGGCCGATTGTAAGAGCGACCTGCGAAAGCATCGCGCCGGCGACAAGCGATACCTTGATGCGCGTGAGCCCGCCTTCCTCCAAGTCGGGATAGCGTGTGAACAGCTCTTCGGCGATGACAGCGCCCAAGATGGAATCTCCCAGAAACTCCAGGCGCTCGTAGTTGTAGCTGGTCGCCGTGTGCTTGACGGCGGACGGATGCGTTATCGCCGCGCGAATGTAGGTACGGTCTTTGAACGTGTAGCCTAAAAGCTGCTCGGCCAGCGCGATGGCCGCATCCGGGGAGCGCCCGTCGAGCGTCTGTTCGGACATGCTCCTATTCCCCGTCCTCGACAGCTGTCTTCTTCGAGACGTCGGCCAGCGCCCGCTCCAGACGTCCCGGCAGATCTTGGCGAATGGCAGCGGCCGTCGCCAACACGCCGCTGCAGATAGCGTGCGCGTTGCTGTTGCCGTGCCCGATCAGGCACACGCCCTTCACGCCCAGAAGCTGGGCGCCGCCCAGCTCTTCGGTGGAGACGCTGGCAAGCATGTCTTTGAGCGCGTCTTTCACCAGTGCCGCGCCCAGCTTGGCCTTCGTCGAGGACATGAGCGCCTGCTTGAGGCCCTTCATGAGCGACTTGGCCGCGCCCTCGTAGGTCTTGAGTGCGACGTTGCCGGTAAAACCGTCGGTGACGATGACGTCAAAGCCGCCCAACGCGATGTTGGAGCCTTCCGCGTTACCGATGAAGTTGGGAACACGTTCCTTCATTGCCGCATGGCAGTCCTGCGCGAACTGCGAGCCCTTGGTCTCTTCCTCGCCAATGTTGAGCAGGCCGACCGTCGGGTTCTCGATGCCGAGCGTCGCCTGCGCATAGACGCGCCCCATGAGCGCGAACTGGACGAGGTACTCCGGCTTGCAGTCGGCGTTGGCGCCCATATCGGTGAACACGGTCTTGTGCAGCGGCGAGGGCACGACGCTGACGATGGCGGGGCGCTTGATGCCCTTGATGCGCCCCATGACCAGCGTGGCAGCCGACATGCAGGCACCGGTGGAACCAGCGGAGAAAAAACCCTGAGCCTCCCCGTCTTTCACCATGCGGCAGCCTACGACAATGGAGGAATCCTTCTTGGTGCGCACCGCGTTAGCGGGATGTTCGCCCATCTCGATGACTTGCGTCGTGGGCTGGGCGATAGCGCGCTCATGCGCCGCGGCGAAGGGAACGACCTTGTCTTCAGGGCCCGTCAGGATGACGGTGATGTTCGGGTCTTTCTCGAGCGCCTGTGCAACGCCTCCCAAGACGACATCTGGGGCGTCGTCACCACCCATTGCGTCGACGACGAGCTTGATCTGGTCCATGGTCCACCTCTTCAACATCAGGCACGCGCGCATGCGGTGCTCGGTACTTTTCATGCAAACTTACAGCAGTCTAAACGAAGACAGCAAAAAGAGTCAGCGCGCCAACAAGGGAGCACCGACTCTTCACGAAAGCTATGAAACTGTGCGTGAGGAGCTTAGTCCTCGACAGCCAGGACTTCCTTGCCCTTGTAGAAGCCGCAGCTGGGGCACACGGTATGCGGGAGCTTGACCTCGCCGCACTGAGGACAAACGGAACGGGCTGCCGTCGCGCACTTGTCGTTGGAGGAACGACGAGAATGGGTACGGGCCCTGCCGGTTTTACGCTTGGGTACTGCCATCGTTACTTACCTTTCCATACAAACGGTGCGTTACCATCACATGAGCACCGATATTAGTGAACACGCGAAGTTGTATATTAGCACGTTTCACTCATATTTGGAAGAGTTTTTTACGAGCTTCCATGCACGGATATGCCACCCGGCGCAACAAAGGGGTCACCGCGTGACAAAGGATCACATCCACAGAAGGGCGAAACGACGACATTTCAGGGCTGTCTAAGCCGTCAATTTGTCGCCACATCACAATTCTGCGGAAATCCATGCAAAATAATGTCGTCGAGTCACTCATTTGCGGAAATCTTCACGCGCGGCCGTCGCCTTAGCGAGCCTT
>CASDTD010000004.1 GCA_949283445.1 uncultured Coriobacteriia bacterium
GCAAGGGGCACGAGGACTACCAGATTGTCGGGACCGTCAAGCATCATTTCGACGACCGCGAAGTCGCGCGTGAGGTGATTGATTCCCTATGATTTCGATTCAGGTATCAGAGCTGGCCAAGGCGGTCGAAGGCGAGCTGCACGCAGACGACGGGCAACGCCGCCGCGTCGTGAACGGCCTGTCTTGGGATTCGCGTACTGTTGCCGAGGGCAACGTCTTTTTGGCCATGCCGGGAGAGAAGGTTGACGGCAACGACTACATCGTCGCGGCCATCCAGGCCGGTGCCGGCTGCATCGTGTGCACGAGGGAGCCCGATGCCTCGACAAAGGCCATAGCCGGTGAGTTCATGTGCCCCTACATCGTCGTTTCCGACGGCGTCGAGGCGCTCACGAAACTCGCGATGTGGTGGCGGCGCAAGCTGCATGCGGTCGTAATCGGCATCACGGGCTCCACGGGCAAGACCTCCACCAAGGACTTCTTGCGTGCCGTTTTGTCGCAGCGCTTCAAGACGGCCGCGACGGTTGCCAACCACAACAACGAAATCGGCGTGCCGGCCACGGTCCTTTCCGCCGATGCCGATACCGAGGTGCTCATCGTCGAGCTGGGCATGCGGGGCCTGGGTCAGATCAGGCAGCTGTGCCATCTGGTCATGCCGAGCATCGGCGTCATCACGAACATCGGCATGAGCCATCTGGAGCTTCTGGTCACGCAGGACAACATCGCGCTCGCGAAAAGCGAACTGCTGTGCGAGCTTCCCGTGACGGGACTTGCCGTGCTCAACGCCGACGACAGCTATCTGCCGTTTCTGAAAGAGCACGGGATGCTTGCCGACCACGGCGTCAAGACGCTCACGTACGGGTTTTCGCATGACGCCGACGTGCGCGCCGATGACGTGAGCTACGACCTGACCGCCTGCGCCGAGTTCGACTTGGCAATCTCCGGGCAAGACGCGGTGGCGGTCAAGCTCCCTTTGCCGGGGCGCTACAACGTCTCCAACGCGCTGGCCGCTGCGACTGTGGCGACGTATCTGGGGCTGAGCCCCGCAGAGATCGCCGCAGGGCTTGCGTCTTGCAAGGCGACAGGCATGCGCATGGAAGTGGAGCATGCACGCAGCGGCATCACCGTCGTCAACGACGCCTACACCGCGAGCCCCGAGTCCGTGGAAGCGTCCATCGACACGGTGTGCGCGATGGATTGCAGCGGACGGCATATCGCCGTGCTCGGCGACATGGCCGAGCTCGGCGCCGACGAGCATGCCTTGCACGAACGTGTGGGGCGGTACGCCGCCGAGTCAAGTCTTGACTTGCTGGTGTGCGTGGGTACTCTGAGCGAAGACATCGCGCGTGGGGCACGTGAAGCCGGCATGGACGAAAATCGGGTCAAGCACGTTCCCACGGTTGAGGCGGCGCAGGAGTATCTTGCCGCCACGCTCGCAGAGGGCGACCTCGTTCTCGTGAAGGCTTCGCGTTTCATGGAACTGGAGCGCATCGTCAAAGGGGTAGTCGGGTAAATGTTCAGTCTGTTCAGCCAGTATCCAACCTATCAGGTCTTTCTCACGTTCATCGTCTCGATGGTGCTGACGATGATCGGCATGCCGTTTTGGATCAAGTTCCTGAAGTTCCGTCAGATCGGCCAGCAGGTGCGCGCGGACGGCCCGCAGGGCCATCTCGTGAAGCAGGGCACGCCCACCATGGCGGGCGTCATCATCTTGCTCATGATGACCGCCTCCATATTCCTGGTGGGCACGCCTGACGTGTCGCTTCTGCTCGTGCTCGGCGCCACGCTGCTCACGGGCGTGCTGGGCTTCATCGACGATGCTTCCAAGGTGGTCAAGGAACGTTCGCTGGGCCTGTTGCCGCACCAGAAAATGGCCGCGCTCATTCTCATATCTGTGGCCTTTTGTCTTATCGCGGTCAATTACTTGGGCATCGAGCCCTATGTCACGATTCCGTTTGCCAACGTGAACATCGACCTGGGCGTGCTCACGACGGTACTGCCCATCGGCGATGGGTTTTCCATTCCCTGGATTTACGTGCTGTTCGTGTTCCTGCTCATGGCGGGCATGTCCAACGCCGTCAACCTGACCGACGGGCTGGACGGCCTTGCCGGCGGCACGATTACCGTCACGATGCTCGTCATGGCGGGCATCGCCTACACGAGCCAGCACCTCGACATTGCGGTCTTCGCAGTTGCGGCGGCGGGCGCGTGCGTGGGCTTTCTGTGGTTCAACTGCTATCCGGCGAAAATCTTCATGGGCGACACGGGCTCGCTTGCCCTGGGCACGGCGTTTGCCGCAATCGCCGTCATCACGAAAACCGAGCTCTTCAGCCTCATCATCGGCGGCCTGTTCGTC
>CASDTD010000005.1 GCA_949283445.1 uncultured Coriobacteriia bacterium
TGACTTTGCGCGCGAGGCACATATGATTGTTTGTTGTGACGTCGCGTTGGTCGTTGCCGAAGGCATCGCTGTGGCGCTGTATCTGGCCGGCGCATGCATGGGCGAACAGGGTGCGTCATCGGCCGCTTTGGCAGCTCACCAGCTGCTTATTGGCGAGCATGCCGCTACGTTCTGGGGCGGCTTTATCGCTGTGGGGCTTGTGGCTCCGTTGTGTTTCGAAGCTGCTTCGCTGCACGGGGACGGGGCTTTCTGCTCGTGTGGCTCGACGGCGCAGCTGCGTGCGGTCGCGTCATGCGGATGCGTGCTCATCGGTGCTGTCTTGCTGCGGTATCTCATCGTCATGGCGGGGACGCATCCGTTTTTAGGAGTCGGAACCGGGCTGGGGTTTCCTGGCGCGTTTTAGGAAGGTCGGATATATGGAGTCTTCACGTAAGAAAAGCGCGGGGAGTTTCCCCTTCGAGGCGGATGAGTCTTCCGACACGCCGTTGTGGATGCAGCTGCGTCGCCGCCTGGTCTATCTCATAGAAACGGGATATTTCAGTCCGGGCGACAAGCTGCCCACGGTGCGTGGCTTGGCTTCGGATATCAATATCAACTACAACACGGTGAACAAGGCATATCTCAGCCTTGCGGCTGACGGCTACATCGAATCGACGCGCGGGCGCGGTGCGTTCGTGTGCGAGCTGCCCACGCAAGGCGATGATGACCTGGCGCATGAAGTGGACGTGCTCGTCGATGACTTCATCTCGGCCTGCTGCGAAGTCGGGCTGGGCTACGACGAGATTCAGGGGTGCGTGTCGCGACGTATCGAAAAGCTGAAGCGAGACAAGGCCGCGAAAGAAGCCGGCAACGTCGTTTCGCTCCAGAAAGAAGCGGGCAAGTCGAAACAAGGGGCGGGGGCGTGAGCGTATGAGAATGCGCAAGGAAAAGAATCATTCCTGCGAATCGCAGGGCAAAGCCACGCGTGAGGCGCGCGGCGGACGCGCGGCTTTTCCCGATGCCGATTTCGCGCTGGCAGGCGACCGCACCTCGAATTTCGGGGTGGTCCTGTTCTCATGCACGGTCTTTGCCGTGGCGTTTCTGGTCGTCTTCGCAGCTGGATTGCTCGTCGCGGGCTCGGTGACGGTCCTCGGCGTCGTCGTGGCGCTAGTCGTCGCCTTTCTCGCCTCGCTTTTTCTGCACGTCGCCCAGGATTGGGAACGCATCGTCGTGTTGCGCCTGGGCACGTTCAACCGCGTGTCTGGACCGGGGCTATTCTGGACAATTCCGCTGCTCGAGCACAATACTGCGCGCATCGACATGCGTATGCGCGTCACTACGTTCTCTGCGCGTGAGACCCTGACCGACGATTTTGTCCCACTCGATGTTGACGCGGTGCTGTTCTGGATGGTGTACGACCCGAAGGCGGCTTGCCTCGAAGTGGGGGATTTCTCGCGTTCCGTGCAGCTCGCTGCACAAGCGGCCCTGCGCGAGGCCGTGGGCCGTTCTTCTGCGGCGGAAGTTGCCGTGAAGCGCCGCCAGCTTGACCGTGAGCTTGCCGAAAAGCTCTCTGACCAGGCAGATGCTTGGGGCGTGAGCATCGTGGGCGTCGAGGTGCGCGACATCCTGCTGCCGTATGAGCTGCAAGATGCCATGTCGGCCGAAGCGCAGGCCGAGGCACGCAAGAAGG
>CASDTD010000006.1 GCA_949283445.1 uncultured Coriobacteriia bacterium
TGAGCACCGTGAGCTCGGCATCGACGACCTGCCCGCCCGCGCAGCCCACGAGCGCGCCGTCTTTGCGGGCGACCCACCATGTGCGGTTGTCGCGGCCTATCTCGTCGTAGAGCATGCCGGCCGTCCATGCGTCCTGCGCAAGCGCGCTGGCCTGCAACGCCGCGACCTGCTCGACGTCGTTGACCGACATGGGATGTAAAAACAGCCCGCCGACAGCGTTCGATTCGGAAACGCCAGTGCGCGGCAGCTCTGCGGCAAGCCCCAAACGCGCCCGCTCGTTTTCCTCCGCATCGGAAAGCCGTGTGTAGACGGGAAGCAACGCCGCCGCATCGCCCGATCCAAGCGCACCTGCGCGCTCCAGAGCCAAGTACGCTTCGACAAGCCCCCGCCCGTCGGGTGTCCACAGTTGTTCGGGCGCAATCGAGAACAGCTCGTCATCGAAGCAGGCAGCGTGCTTTTTCAGCCCGTCGCCAACGAGCGTGAGCGGCTCGCCGTCCGCGCGCCACGCCTGCGCGACGTCGGCAGGCTTGGCCACGGAGTCCGCCTCCAGGCGCGTGACACCGTCGTCATCGAGGGAAAAACGCACAGGGTAGACTTCCTTGCGCATGGCGTCTTCCACCACGCCGATTTTGCCGCGTAGCCCCTCGCGCCAGGCATGCCAGGCAACGGCGTCCAACGTCGAGACGCCGAACAGGGGCACGTCCAGCCCGCAAGCAAGGCCCTTGGCCGTCGCCACGCCAATGCGCACGCCGGTAAACGAGCCCGGCCCGCGCCCGACGATGACGGCGTCGAGGTCGCCTGCCGCGCACCCCAGCTGCTCGAGCGCCGTTGCTGCGCGACCCAAAAGCACTTGGTTGGCCTGGCGGGGTGCCGGCGCGTCTACAGATGCAAGCGCGGTAATCACGCCGTCTTCCAGACATGCCGCTGCCAGGGCAAGCTGGGCGCTTGCCGTGTCGAATGCGAGTACGTGTTTCATCAAGCCAAATCCGCCCTGATCCTCGCGCCGTTGGAAAGCGCATTGCCGCGAATGATCTTCTGCCCATCATCGGCCGTGGCGATGACCTGCACCTGATGCTTCGCAGTGCTGTTATCGTCGTAAATCATCTCGATGTAGCTCTCGCCGTCCTCTTCCAGAACGGCGTTTTTCGGAACGTAGAACACCATGCCGAAATCCTGCAGTTGGATCGTGGCGGACACTTCGGCGTTGAGCTGCAGCCCCTGCTGCGTCGACAGCTCGAGCGTCACGTCGAAGCAGGCTCCGCCACCGGGAGCGCTGTTACCGTTGGGAACCGTCGCGATTTTCGAAACCGTTGCCGGCGTCTGCCCGCCATCGGGCGCAATGCCCGTAACCGTAGCCTCCTGCCCACGCGACATCGCGTCGGTCTCGCTTTCGGGAACGCTGCAGACAACCACGAGCTTCTTCGGGTCGGCAATCTGCAGGGCAGCACCCTGGCCCCTCACGTCGGAAATGGACGCGCCAACCGTTGCCTTGAGGTCGGTCACCGTGCCCGTAGCCTCCGCCTTGATGGAAAGCGCCTCGGCACGTCCCTGCATGCTGCGATAGTGGCCGCGTGCGCTGGATGTCTCGCTTTCGGCAGATGACAAGGCACTGGAAGCAGAGTTCACCTTGTCCTGCGCCTCTTCGATGGCCGCGTCATAGGACGGGTCAAGCGCCACGGGCTGCGCTGTCGCCGCCGGCGCCGGCGTTTCGGGCTCGGTCTGCCCTTCTCCGCCTTCTGTGCCTTCCCCGCTCTCTGCGCCCTCGCCGGAATCGGAAGGCTCCGACGGCGTGGCCGCTTCCTGCGCCGCCTCCTTGGCTGCTTTTGCGGCGGAAAGCTCGGAACGCGCGGCGGAAAGACGTGATTGCGCCTGGCTTTCCTGGCTTTGCGCGCTTTCATAGGCCGCACGTGCATCCGCGAGCGCGGATTCGACTTCGTCGCTGTGCAAGACGACGAGCAGCTGGCCCTTCTTGACCGTATCGCCGTCTTTGACCTTGACTTCCTCTACCGTGCCCTCGACCTCGGGCAGGTTGACGGCCGTCTTGGCCGGCTGAATGGTGCCCTGCGCCGACGCGGTGGTCGTGTAGCTGCCCGACTGAAGCTCATAGATCTTGTAGTCGGCAACCGAGACGACATGGCCGCGCAGCAGCACCGAAAGCAGGAAAAGCCCCAGGAAAAAGATGACGACGGCAGCAACGATGAGCACGATCATCGTTATCGCCACCTCATGGGCGCTTTGCGCTTTCGCAAGATAGGACAGCTTGCCGCCCTGTGCCTGCGCAAGGCGAGACAGCTTGTTGATATTGCGTAACGGGTTATCCATGGCGCATATTCTAATTCATATCGCGCCCAAGCACACTACCAAGCGCGCTGCGAGGCGACAAAACGCGTCACACGCACACCGATTGCAGCGTCTGCGCGTACTCTTCAGCCACATAGGCAACGGTGGACGTGTCTTGCGGGGGCTGCGCCTGTTGCCCGGATGACTGCCCGTACTGATAGCTCGGGCCACCGGAAGAACCTGTAGCGGCGTCTTCGCCCGTGCCCTGCGTGTCTGGCTGCGAATCGAAAATGCCCGTCGCCTCGTCGCTTGGCTGCGTGGCAGATTGCCAGCCGCTCGTGAACAGGTTGTAGCGCAACGCCGAACACCCGCCGAACAGCAGGTTGATGAACAGGTTGATGGCGATGATGGCGATGACCCACTTCAGGCAGCCGCCCGTCTGGACGGTATGCCACCCACCCTGATTCGTAGTGCGTCGGTAGGTGTGCTGCCCCTGCTGCTGGGACTGCTGAGACTGCTGGGATTGCGCCTGTTGAGCAGCTTCCTGCCAGCTGCGGAACATCTCCTCGAACGGGTCGTAATACTGGTCACCCTGCTGCCCCTGGTTTCCATAACCACCGAACGGCCCGTAATAACCGCCCTGGCCCGTCGGGCCCTGCGAGGTGTAGCCGCCATAAGGATTGCCCGCAGTCGATTGGCCCGCATAGCCGCCCTGCTGTGCGCGCGGCCCGTAGGGCGTGCCGTTGATGATGGAATCGTAGGCAGCGTTGACTTCTGCCATTTTCTTGGCAGCAGCCTCGTCCCCGGGGTTCAAGTCGGGGTGGTATTTCTTCGCAAGCTTGCGATACGCCTTCGTCACCTCGTCTTTCGAGGCGCCGGGGCTCAAGCCGAGAACTCTATACGGGTCAGTTTCTGCCATAGTTCGTGTATCTTACCGTGAATTTCTGAGGATTGTCTGAAAGCCGCGCATCGGTTCGTAAACATTCCACGTCTCAGCCCGCGGCGAACGCGGCTGCGGCACTGGAAAAAGCGTGTTCCAGCGCATGCCCGCGCGCCCCATGGCCTGTTGCCGTAACAACACGTGCGCCGTCATCGCGGGTCTGGATATCGAGCTCGAGATAGTCGTCGGGAAGAGCGGCGGCAAACTTGTCGCCCCACTCCACCAGGCTCGCGCCACCGCTTTCGAGCACGCCGAAGTAATCGACATCGTCCAGCTCGGCTTCGCTTGCAAGGCGATACAGGTCGAAATGGAACAGCGGCAGCCTGCCACCCGCGTACTCCACCAAGATGGGAAACGTCGGGCTGGTCACGTCCTCGTCAATGCCAAGCCCCAATGCGACCCCTTTGGACAACTGCGTCTTTCCGGCACCCAAACCACCGGAAAGCGAGACGACGTCGTCGGGCTCGAGCAAGCCTGCCAAGATGCGACCTAGCTCGATAGTCTGCTCTGTCGAAGTGCTGAGAAAGCGTGCCATGCTCGCACTCCTCGCGTTACTGCGCCGCGCGCTCGCGCTCACGGCGCTCGTCGGTGTCGAGCAGCAGCTTGAGCAAGTCGAAATCCTCTTCGAGCGCGGAGAGCTTGTTGCGGTCGTAAATGGCCGCCGCCGGGTGGAACGTGGGAATAACGCGAAACGGCCCGGTCACCTGCACTTGCCCGCGCAGGCGCGTGATGCCCGTTTGCGTTTGCAAGACGAACTTCGTCGCGAAGTTGCCCATCGTGACCAGCACCGTGGGGTGCACGGCCTTGATCTGCTCGCGCAGCCACGGCGTGCACGCGGCGATTTCGTCCGGACGCGGGTCGCGATTGTTGGGCGGGCGGCATTTGAGGATGTTGGCGATATAGACATCTTCGCGCGCGAGCCCGATGCGCTCGAGCATCGCGTCGAGCGTCTTGCCCGCCGCGCCCACGAACGGCCTGCCCTGCAGGTCCTCGTTTTTGCCGGGGGCCTCCCCGATGAACATGACCTTGGCATGGTGCGCGCCATCGCCCGGAACCACGTTGGTGCGCGTGTCGCCCAGCGCGCATTTATGGCAGGAGAACACGCCGTCAAGCGCCTCCTCAAGCGTCTTGTGGCTGCGCGTTTCGGCACCCGCCAGATGCTCGTGCGCAAGCGGCGCCACCTGGTCGGGTGTCTCCATCACTGCTCACCGCCTTTGTAGATGCGCGGCAAACGCATGCCGAACGCGCATACGAGCTCGTAGTTGATCGTCCCCAGCTCGTCGGCCATCATGTCGGCCGTGACTTCGAGGTCGTCTTGCCACCCGATGATCACCACTTCGTCGCCGATGGCAGCCCCGCCGGCTTTGCCGGTGACGGAATGCCCCAGGGGAATCTCCACCATCATCTGATCCATGCAAATCGAACCCACCTGCAGGCAGGCGCGCCCGTTGCAAAGCACCTTCATGCGCCCCGACAAGTTGCGGCGCAAGCCGTCGGCATAGCCTAACGGGACAGTGGCGATCTGCACGGGCTTGGCG
>CASDTD010000007.1 GCA_949283445.1 uncultured Coriobacteriia bacterium
CGCGGTGGCAGATTACCTGAAGCTGCCCGTTGAGCAGCGCGATGGCGCGTTGTGCGCCCAGCTCGCCCAGACTTTCGTGCTGTTGCTCGAGCCCTATGCGCCGCACTGGGCAGACGAGCTGTGGACGGCTGCGCTGGGGCACGAGGGCAGCGCGTATTCGCAGGCTTGGCCAGAATACGACGAGGAGCAGGCCGCAGAAGACGAGGTCGAGCGTGCGGTCATGATCAGGGGCAAGGTCCGCGCCAAGATCACGACGGCGGCAGACGCTTCGGAAGAGGAGATTGTCGAGGCGGCGCTGGCCGCGGTGGCCGACCGTCTGGAGGGCCTGACGGTGCGCAAGACCATCGTCGCGCCCACGGTCGTGAATATCGTCGCGAACTAGAGGCAGCCCGCAGGTGGAGCGGCGGGCGCGCCTGCGAGAGCGCATGCACAGAACTGTGGCCGGACGACAGTATTCGGGCTGAAATGCGGAAGATGGGTGGTCGGACGACATTTGGAGGGTGTTTTCGAGCCCGAACTGTCGCTAGACCACCCGTTTGATATGCGGCGGACATGTGTTCTGTCGCCAAATAGCACGTTTGTATGTGGCATGACAGATGCGCTGTAGGCGCATCGAGAACCTCGCGCGCGTACTACCGTTTACGCGCCGTTGCTTGCGTTTGCCGAAAACCCCCTTTATAGTGAACATGCTTTAACAGGGTTGCGCCCGAAGTGCGCCCTGTGGTCTGTTCAGGCCACGGCATGGCTTTCTACGCCGTCGTAAAAGCAATAGGTGCCATGAGCAGGAAGTGGGCTTGCCCCACTTCCTTTGTTTGTGAGGAGGTTGAGTTCATGGCGAACAAGGCAGAACAGCTTATAGACGCTTTAGAGCCATTGGCTCAAGAGCACGGCCTCGACTTGGTGACAGTCGAGGTGGCCGGCACGCGCAAGAACCCGATTCTGCGCGTGTTCCTCGACACGCCCGAAGGTGGCATCACGCTCGATGCCCTGGCTGACGCACAGGAGTGGGTCGATGCCAAGGTCGAGCAGCTCGACCCGTTCGAGGATGCCTACACGCTCGAAGTCTCGTCTCCGGGCATCGACCGCCCGCTGCGCAAACGTGCGGATTTCGACCGTTTCGCCGGTGAAGACTGCGTCGTCTATCTCAAGAAGGGCGAGGCGCGCACGAAGGTTACCGGTGTCCTTAACGGCATGGAGGGCGACGAAGTTATCGTCGTTTGCGAAGACGGCGAGCGCGTTGCAATCGGGCTCAACCGTGTCAAGAAGGCAAATATCATCGGCCGCATCGATTTTTCCGGCCTCGGCTCGCTGGACGATGCCGAATCTACAACCGAATAGGGGGAACGTATCATGTCATCAATGCTTATCGAAGCGCTGAGCGACCTCGCGAAGGAAAAGAACATCGACGAGCTCGCCCTGCTCGAGCGTCTCGAGCAGGATCTTGCGCGCAGCTACAAGCAGATTCTCGGCTTGGAGTGGGACGCCCATGTGACCATCGACCGCGAGAGCGGTCACATCTACGTGTACGAGATGGTCGGCATCGGCGAGGAAGACCCCGAGACCGGCGAGTACGAGTCGTACGAGCCGCGTGACGTTACGCCCGACAACGTTTCCCGCATTGCCGCGCAAAACGCCAAGCGCGTCATCAACGAAATCGTACGCGACGCTGCCCGCGTCAACATCTACCGCGAATTCGCCGACCGTAAAGGCGAGCTCATCATGGGTACGGTCTTGCAGTCCACGCCCGACTTCACGGTCATC
>CASDTD010000008.1 GCA_949283445.1 uncultured Coriobacteriia bacterium
GATGACGCCCATGTCGAGCATGTTGCCATACTCGCCCGTCGCGGCGTTCAGGCCGAAGCCCAGCTCGTCGGCGTTCTTAATCTTGTCGACGACGACAGAACCCTCGAAGCCGGAGTTTTCGGCGATGGCGCGGATGGGCGCTTCGCAGGCCTTGCGCACGATGTTGATGCCGACCTTCTCGTCATCATCGGAGACCTCGACGCTGTCCAGCGCCTTCATGGCCTCGATGAGCGCCGTGCCGCCGCCGGCAACGATGCCCTCTTCGACAGCCGCATGCGTGGCCTGCAGCGCGTCGTCGATGCGGGACTTCGTCTCCTTGAGCTCGGCCTCCGTGGCAGCGCCGACCTTGATGACGGCAACACCGCCGGACAGCTTGGCCTTGCGCTCGTTGAGCTTCTCACGGTCGAAGTCGGACTCGGTCTGCTCGATCTGGGCGTTGATGGCCTCGATGCGAGCGTTGATTTCTTCCTTCTTGCCCGCGCCGTCGACGATGGTCGTGGAATCCTTCGTGACCTTGACGGACTTCGCGGTGCCCAGCATCTCGATCGTGGCATCGGAAAGCTGCACGCCCAGCTCTTCCATGATGGGCTGGCCGCCGGTGACGATGGCGATGTCTTCCAGCATGCGCTTGCGACGGTCGCCAAAGCCGGGAGCCTTGACGGCGACGACGTTGAGCGTGCCGCGAATCTTGTTGAGGACCAGCGTGGCCAGAGCCTCGGACTCGACGTCCTCGGCGATGATGAGCAGCGGCTTGTTGGACTGCATGACAGACTCGAGCAGCGGCAGGATGTCCTGGATGGAGCTGATCTTCTGGTCGGTGATGAGGATGTAGGGGTTGGACATGTCAGCACGCATGTTGTCCGTGTCGGTGACCATGTAAGGGCTCAGGTAGCCCTTGTCGAACTCCATGCCCTCGACGACGTCGATGTCGATGCCGAAGGTGTTGGAATCCTCGACGGTGATGACGCCGTCCTTGCCGACCTTCTCCATGGCATCGGCGATCTTCTCGCCAATCTGCACCTCGCCAGCGGAAATGCTGCCGACGTTCTTGATTTCGTCGAAGGTCTTGACTTCCTTGGCGTCTTTCTTGATCTTCTCGATCAATGCCTCGACAGCCTTGTTCATGCCGGAACGGATGGCCAGCGGGTTGGCGCCGGCGGTAACGTTCTTCAGGCCGTCCCTGATCATGACATCGGCCAGCAGCGTGGCGGTGGTGGTGCCGTCGCCGGCGACGTCGTTGGTCTTGACCGCAGCCTCGCGGATGAGCTGCGCGCCCATGTTCTCGACCTTGTCTTCGAGCTCGATTTCCTTGGCGACGGTAACGCCGTCGTTGGTGATGAGCGGGGCACCGAAGCTGCGCTCGCAGGCAACGTAACGGCCCTTGGGGCCAAGCGTCACCTTGACGGCGTCTGCCAGTTTGGAGGCGCCGGCAGCCAGAGCGCTGCGGGCCTCGGCATCAAAGTTAATGTTCTTTGCAGCCATTATCTTGCAACCTGTCCTTTCGAAAATTCAGAATGTCTCGCGCTAGGGCTAATCAGCGACAACCGCGTACAGGTCGTCGGAACGCATGATCAGGTACTCTTCGCCGTCGACGGTGATTTCCTGCCCGCCGTACTTGCCGTAGATGACCGTGTCGCCCTCTTTGACGGGAACGGGCACGAGCTTGCCATCGACGTATTTGCCCTCGCCCACGGCGATGACTTCGCCGCGCTGGGGCTTCTCCTGGTCTTTTGCAGTGAGGATAAAACCGGAAGCCGTGGTCTCTTCCGCTTCCGCTTGCTTGACGATGACTCGATCGCCGAGTGGCTTCAGATTCATCAAAAAGCCTCCTTTTAAGAGAACGTTCCTGAGCGCGCCGCCTTCATGCGGACACGCATTTGTACCGAAACAACATGGGAAATAGTAGCCGCTCGCGCCATGCTCTGCCGCCACGTGAGAGCTTTTGTAAACTACCTGTAAGAAAGAAATCTTATATGACCACACTTAGATTTTGGATGACGGCAACGCGCGCGCTAGCGGATGACTGCAAGTGTGTTGTTTCGCTGCATAATTGTTCGTTCCTGCAACGTTTTCGCACGAGTTCTGCAAGTTTTTCCGCTCCTGCAACGGCTGCTGCCAAGAATTCTCGCCCCTGCAATGATTCGGGACACATCTCGTCAAGTTTTTCCGCCCCTGCAACGATTTGAGTTTCAGGAACGAAAAATCTTGCCATCTGATGGCCCTTTCGATTTCAGGAACGAAAAAACTTGCCAGAGAAAACGGAAAGCTCTCCGTCCCTACTTGTGCCTGAGCGGCATGTGCGCGATGGGGTCGACATCGAGCTCGGAGAACTCGCTATCTGCGTACAAATCGAGCGCGGCGCTCGCGATCATGGAGGCATTGTCGGTGCAGTCCGCCAGCGCGGGCATGACGACGCGGATGCCGTGCGCGCCCAGCTCGTCTTTCAGCTGCTCGCGCAAGACGGGGTTGGCCGCCACACCGCCGCCGATGCAAAGCACGTCGACACCCTTTTCCTCGCAGGCAGCAAGCGACTTGGCGACGAGCACGTCCACGGCAGCGGCCTGGAAGCTCGCCGCAAGGTTGGGCACGTCGACGGGTGCCCCCATCTCGTTTTGCTTGTTGATATAGGTGACGACCGCCGTCTTGAGACCAGAAAGCGAGAAGCGGTAATCCCCGCTGTGCAGCATCGCACGCGGGAACTTGATTGCCTTGGGGTCGCCTTTCTTGGCATAACGGCTGATGATGGGGCCGCCCGGATAGCCCAGCCCCAGCGCCTTGGCGACTTTGTCGAAGGCCTCGCCCACCGCGTCGTCGAGCGTGGAGCCGATAATCTCGTAATCTCCCCAGCCTTTCACGTGCACGAGCATCGTGTGCCCGCCGCTCACCAGCAGCGCCATGAACGGCGGCGTAATCGTGGGGTCCACGTAGCGGTTGGCGTAGAGATGCCCTTCGAGGTGGTTGACGCAAATGAGCGGCAGACCCGTCGCAAAGCACAGCCCCTTGGCGAAGGCCAGCCCCACCACGAGCGCACCGACAAGGCCCGGCCCCTGCGTCACGGCCACCGCCGACAGGTCGCTCCAGGAAAGATGCGCCTGCTCCATCGTGGTCATGACCGTCGGGACGATCGCCTCGGTGTGCTTGCGCGACGCGATTTCAGGCACCACGCCGCCGAAGCGGGAATGGAAGTCGATCTGGCTTGCGATGATGTCGGAGAGAATCGTGCGGTTACCGTCGACCACCGAGGCGGCCGTCTCGTCGCACGAGCTCTCGATGGCGAGGATGAGCGGCGTGACATGCGAAGCATCGCCCGCACCCGCTGCAGGCTCGTCAGCAGCGCTGTCGGGGCTCGACACACGCATGGAGCCCGCGTTCTCGCGCTGCGCGAGCGCAAGCGGCAAGCTGCCGCGCATGATGAGCGCGTCGTCTTTGCCCTTGTAGTAGCGCGGGCGCACGCCCACGTCGGCTAGCCCCAGCTCGTGGTACAGGCTGATGGCGGCGGCATTGTCGGTGCGCACCTCAAGCGTCACCGTCTCCGCGCCGAACGCCCGGCCGTCGTTGGCGACGCGCTCCAAAAGGCGCGTGCCGATGCCCTGATGGCGATGTGCCGCGTCGACGCAGACGATGAGCACCGTGAGCTCGGCATCGACGACCTGCCCGCCCGCGCAGCCCACGAGCGCGCCGTCTTTGCGGGCGACCCACCACGTGCGGTTGTCGCGGCCTATCTCGTCGTAGAGCATGCCGGCCGTCCAGGCGTCTTGCGCAAGCGCATCAGCTTGCAAGGCCGCGACCTGCTCGACGTCGTTGACCGACATGGGATGCAAGAACAGCCCGCCGACAGCGCTCGATTCGGAAACGCCAGTGCACGGCAACTCTGCGGCAAGCCCCAAGCGCGCCCGCTCGTTTTCCTCCGCATCGGAAAGCCGCGTGTAGACGGGAAGCAACGCCGCTGCATCGCCCGACCCAAGAGCACCGCTGCGCTCCAGCGCCAGGTACGCCTCGACGAGCCCCCGGCCATCGGGCGTCCACAGCTGTTCGGGCGCAATCGAGAACAGTTCGTCATCGAAGCAGGCGGCGTGCTTTTTCAGCCCGTCGCCGACGAGCGTGAGCGGCTCT
>CASDTD010000009.1 GCA_949283445.1 uncultured Coriobacteriia bacterium
CAGACGAGAAGTCGAACGAGGATAGATCCAGGCTCGTCAGTCTCTTACAGTCGGCGAACATGAGGAAGAAGTCGCGCACGGCGGATGTATCGAAGCCCGACAGGTCAACCCATTCAAGCTCTGCGCAGCCCCAGAACATCCCGCTCATGCGACGCACGCCGACCGTCTCGAACCGCGACAGGTCGAGCGACCTGAGCCTGCGGCACCGGCTGAACATGTTCGCCATGGTGGCGGCAGACGAGGCATCGAATCCCGAAACATCGAGCCACGTGAGCTTCGAGCAGCTCGCGAACATCGACGTGAAATCGCGAACTCGTGCGGTGTCGAACCCCGACACATCGATTGCGATGAGCTCGTCGCACCCGTTGAACATGTTGCTCATGTCGGTCACCTGTGATGTGTCGAAATGGGAGACGTCCAGCGTCTGCAGCGACGAACACGCGCTGAACAGGTT
This sequence comes from uncultured Coriobacteriia bacterium, assembly GCA_949283445.1. The sequence continues at coordinate 455 of CASDTD010000009.1, forward strand.
CGCCATGTTCGTGACGCGCGACGTATCGACCAGCGAGAGACCCTCGATGCTCTGCAGCTCCCGGCAACCCGCAAACCAGCCCCGCATGCTGACCGGGGCAATGGGCGCCGTGACGAAGGCGCGCGCGACGCCGCTCCACGGCTGAGCCCAGCGAACGGTGTTGGCCTCGGGCATCTCGGGATCGTCTGCGGGCTCGACGATGGACGGATACCCCGTTTCCGGAACCTTGAAAGGACCGGAGAGAAGCTTGAGCCGATACAGCACGTTTCCCTCTGCATAGCTGGAACGCGCGCAGTCCCACGGCGTGGCGCCGAACACGACCAGCGCGGTGCAATCCTCGGCAAGCGCCTCGCCGGTGGCCGGCTGCGTCTCGTAGATCGACGCGTATACCAAAGAGGACTTCGTCATCGGATACCCTTTCTCGAAAAGCAGGCTCGGCGGGAACGCCGCCTGAACGAATGCCCTGCCCAGGCGGCGCGAAGGGCTTTATGCCGCATCAAGGCAGACCGTGCGGCTTTCGGAGGATAGTAAGAAGGTGACCTGCCGGCGCGCGCCGGCGAACAGCAAGCCGTCACCGTCGCGCAGCACCACGGAGTCACCCCGCTCGAGCGTAGCCACGATCCGCCCGTCGCGCACCACCGTGGTGCCGTTGGAACCCAGCTGCTCGAAGCGCCATATCTCCTGCGCCGTATCGTAAGCAAGGCGCCCGTGCCTGCGGGACACCAGGTAGAAGTCCTCGGAATACGGCAGCATGATATCCGCCTGGTCGGAACCGTCGCCGCGCTTGACGCCAACCGTCATGCCATCGCGGAGCGGATAGCGCTTGTGACCGAACGCCAGGATGCCAAGGGGGGCTTCCGTCATGAGGCAGGGCGTGAGGGACGGTGCCTCGAGGACGTCGCGCTCTGCCATGGTTGCGGTGCCGGCTTCGGGCGCGGTGCCGATCACGGGCGTGGCGCCGGCTTCTGCCACGTCCTCGACGACCGCCTTGCCGCTGAAGACGCCCTCGGGGTTGGCACCCGCGGCCGCGTTCCCGGCAGCCACGGCCGCATCGCCAGCGGCTTCGTCGTGCACATCCGCCTGCTCGTCCAGCGTATCGAAGTAAAAGGACTGCACAATGAGTTCGTCGTCGAGCAGCGCCATGGTCGGGCAGATGGTCACGCGCGGCGACAGGTCGCACCCGAGCTTGCGGTGAAGCTTGGCCTGGACCGCGCCCTCAATGCGCGTGCAAATCTCCGCGGTGCCGTGCCCGTAGTACATCCGCCACGCGGACACGGGAACCTGGATCTCGAAGCGGTCGGGGCACTGGATGCCCGTCACGCCACCGCCCCAGTCGACCAGCCCTCCCATCGCCTTGGACACGACCGCCTCGATGACCTCGCTCGGCGCGGGCGCGACCACCGAATCGCCGCTCAAGCCGGCAATCCACAGGCGGAGCTTGATGATGGGATGAGCATACGAGATGGCGTCGAACAAGCGGGCGAATCTGCGCTCGACGGCGTCGAGCTTGGCGGCGGAGGAGGCATAGGCGCGGTTGGTGCGGCGGCTGTTGCTGTACTTCATGGCGACGTCCTTTCTGGTTGGCTGCCGGTCGTCGAGGCTAGTGTGCCATCGCCCAATCGTCCCGTTGCGCAACCTTGTCCCGCAACAACTCCTGGCAGCCCCGCACCAGCGCTGTCACCACGCCGAGATCCACGGTGTCTGCTGCCTGCTCGGCATCTCGCTGCGGCGCACGTCGATCACGACTGCCGTCGCGTTGTCGCTCCGTTCGCCGCCCGCCTCTGCCGCCTCGAGGACGATACTGCGCGATGCCGTGCACGGCTCACCGTCGAGGGAGAGCAGCTCTGCTATGCGCGCCGTGGGCAGCTGATCCCACACGCCATCGCTGCACAGAAGAATCTTCATACCCTCCCGCATCGGCATGCTCGCTGTCTGCAAGGGGGCGTTGCCGCCGTTTCGCAGCACATGGTATCCCATCGCGGCGCGAAGCGCATTGCCCCCCGCACGGATGCGGCCCCGATCGTTGCCGAATACGTGCTCAAGCCCACCGTCATCGCACAGGACGTAGGCGGTCGAATCGCCCATCCTGCCGAACACGAGCTCCCCCTCGCACGCAGCCACGGCGACCAGGGTTGCCCCGGACCCCTCGCCCAAACATGAGGACACCTTGCTCACGAATGCATCTACCGAGACGAACGCCTGATACATGCACCACTCGCCGAGCGCCCAGCGACCCGCCGCATCTCCGACAGCATCGAGGGCCGATTTCCATGCCTTGTCGAACGCCCCGCAGCACAACCTGGACATGACGTCGCCGAACGGCGCGCCGCCAATCCCGTCGCTCAAGCAAGCGCAGTCGTCCCCGTACCAAGCGCAGTCCTCGTTGCCCAAACGGGCGCCGCGCTCGCTTGAGGACGCCGCGACGAGCATGAAATCCCGCACATCTGAGATGTCCTCGACGGAATGGCGTTCGACCGGAGCTTCCTGGGAAGCCGCACCATGAGATAGCTCGTCAACGGGCAGGGCAAGGGACTCGGCGCTCATCTCGGAGCCCGAGCCGGCACCCAGGTCGAACCCGACACCACCCAGTTGCTTGTCTTGGTGGTTATGCATGGTCGTATCCTTTCGATTCGACGGATCGTACGACCCGATTCTCCCTGTGCGAATCGTGCACGTTGTGCAACCGTGCATCTGCGTCTACCCGAGCACCTCGAACCGATAGTTCTCGTCGCGCATGCGGGATGCCCATGAAAAGTTGGCGGCACAGTAGTCGCCAGACAGCACACGGCGCGGAAAGATGCAGATAAGATCGCCATGGTGCAATTCGCAGCTATCACCCTGCAGCAGCACCGGCAACGCCTCAAGATCGGCCGGCGTCACCAGCGTGCCGTACCTGCTGCCCTGCCCGTCGGTGCCCACGTCGGCAATTGTCCAGCGCCCACAATCGAACGTGATCTCGCAGTGATGCCGCGAGGCGTACGCCGCACGGGTGACGACTGGGCAGCGCCCGCGGTCAGCGCACCATGCGCGATCCTCGCGACCGATACGCGCGCCCTGCGTCTCCGAAAAGCGGTAGACCGTCACTGCTCGGGCGCCGTCGTCGAGCTGTGTTGAGTAGTCGAGCGGATCAGGGCCAGCCATCACGACGGGCACCAGCTGGGCCTCCCGCAGCGCAGAATCTGTAACGACGGGGGCGATCCCCCCGACACTCACCGGCGTCTCGCGCAAGGCAAAGCCCATCTCCTGACGGTTGTCGCGCGCACCAACCAAGCTCGCGTACACGCACGCCGCGATCACTCCGCGCTGCACGTCCTTGATGGTCTCAACGTTATCGGCGAGCACCATGTCCAGCCGTCCAGTCTCGTCATCAATGACCTGCCAAAAGCCTGGCAAATCGTAGGCGAGGCCATCGGCCTGGAGCGCCGCGCTGAACGCCGTGCGGAACGCATCGGTCCGGATGAAGTTCGCCTTGAGCTCTTTCCACAAGTCGATATCCAAAAAGATTCGACCCGTCGCTTCGAGGTCGTGCGCGACGTCGCGCGCATTCTCGTCCAACAGCTTAGCTACCCGCGAGCCGCGAGCCGTGCGGTCACGAACCAGATGCGCAAACGACGCGTACCTCGACGTCGCTGAAAAGCTCCGCTGTGCTCGAGCGAGCTCGTCTTGGGGCGACAAGCGGTAGACGCGGCTCGCGTCGTACTTCGATTTAACAGCGTTGTCATATGAGGCGAGCACCTGGCACTCGGGCACGCCCGAGAACTCCCTGCAAAACGCCTTGACGAACGTCTTGAGTGCTTCGGCCATAGCGCGATCCTTCCCTGAGACGACCTGCGACCGCAAGCGACGACCGCAACCTCAATGAATGTATCTGACTCAGCCGTTAACGGTTCCTTCCGTGGCAGGTCTTGAATTTCTTCCCACTTCCGCAAGGACACGGATCATTGCGCCCCACATTAGCGTAAGAATCGGCATCGACCGCGGTATCGGCATACGAACGATCGACCACCTCGAAAAAGGGGCAGTCTTCGAACATGAGAGCGAGATCGGTGCCCTCAGGAATGGAAAACGGCCATCCCTTAAGGTTGTCAAGCGAGGTGCAATCTGCGAACATCCAGCTCATGTCGGAGGCAGACGAGGTGTCGAAGCCCGAGACGTCGAGGGATCTCAGGGAAGAGCAGCCTGCGAACATGCACGTGAAATCATCAACACGACGCGTATCAAAACGCGAGACATCGAGTTGCCTCAGATTTCCGTCGTTGAAGAACATGTGACGCATGTTCGTGACGCGGGACGTGTCGAAGCCCGAGACGTCGAGCTTCCGCAGCGACGAGCAGCCGTTGAACATCGACATGAACGACTCTACATGCGGCGTCCTGAAGCCGGAGACGTCGAGCGCCTCGAGCCCGCCGCAGCCGTAGAACATCCAGCCCATGTCCGTGGCAGACGAGGTGTCGAACCCCGAGACGTCGAGCTCCCGCAGCGAGGAGCAGCCGCAGAACATCGACTTGAACGACTCGACGTGCGGCGTCCTGAAGCCGGAGACGTCGAGCCGTCGCAGCGAGGAGCAGTCGTTGAACATGAAGTCAAATGACTGGACCTTGTCCGTCTTGAAGCGTCCAACATCCAACACGACGAGCGCCGAGCATCCATTGAACATGCTGGTCATGGAGATGACCTTCGATGTGTCGAAGCCACCCACGTTGATCCCCTGCAGCGCCGCGCACCCGTGGAACATGGCGTTCATGCGCTCGACCTGCGAGGTGTCGAACCCGAACACGTCCACGTATTCGAGCGACGAGCAATCGTGGAACATGAACTGCATGTCAGTCACCGCAGAGGTGTCCAGGCGGTCGATGTGCAGCAACTCGGTAAGGTTTTTGCACCCCGCAAACCACGCGCGCATCCTCGCAGGGCGAACCTTGGTCAAAAAGTCGACGATTTTGATACTCTGCCAGGGAGAATCGCTTTGCCACTCCTTCACGCCCCACCCAGCGCAGCTCATGTCGTAGCACGGCCCCACGTGTTCGGCAGCGTACGTCACGCCGCGGTAACGGTATTCCCGAATGTCTACGGTTTGCTTGCTGTCGCCGAAGACGAGCAGGTCGGCCTCTGCGTCCGAAAACGGCGTGCCATCGGGGCCGGTCAGCTTGTACACGCCGGCGAGTACGACGCCCGACTCGACACGGGCACCCTGCTCGGAGCCGCCCCCATCCTCGAGCGTCGGCGTGACTTCGGGCACGTACGTCATCTGCTGGAAACGCTCGTCATCCGTACCCTCCGCCACCCGCGTGAGCAGGCGACGAATATGGAGGCGATCGCGGTCGCGCGGATCCCAGGCGGTGCAGAGCGCGATCGCCTGGCCAAGCAGCAACTCGCGCTCCTCATTCATATAGTCTGGGAGGCTCAGGCTATCGCGCTTCTCCTCGATCAGTGCACGAAACGCATCGTCGTCATCGAGCTTCACCTCTCCACGCCAGAAGCCCGAAACATCGCCGCGCTTGGCGTACTGCACCGAATACCTCGGCGCCTTGCGCAGCGCGAGCTGGTACATCAGGGCGCCGAGCGACCAAAGATCGACCTCTGGGTCGTTGCGCAGGTCATACAGCTCATCGTGCTCGCGGCAGGCTTCCGAATCCCTCTCTCGCAGCGCGAACTTGGGGATTGACTCCGGGGCGCAGTACTCCACCATGCCCATACGCGGGTGCACGCCCGGCGCAAATGAAGGGGTTACGTCCTCGTCCGCATACTTAGACTGGCCGAAGTCGATCAGATAGACCCAATCGAAGACCCCGTCATCCGAAGAGCGCCGCACGTACACGTTCCAAGGCGACAGGTCGGCATGGGCGATCCCCCTCTTCTTCCCCTTCCCTTGCTCGGCAAGAAGGTCGAGTACATCCAGCATGCGCAGGCCGAACGTCGCGACCTGACCCGCTCCGAACGGCTCGTGATGTTTCTGCAAGACCTTATCGAGCCGCTCGGCGGGGCTGCCGACCTCCTCCATGAGGAAGGCGGGGCTGTACGTGACGCCGCCAGCCCCGTCGTCGATCACGAGGAACCCGCACGCGTAGGCCTGCGGCACGTGGCCGTCGAGTCCGTCGAGCGCGCAGAGCATATCGTACTCATCGTATAGAGCGCCCCATTTCGCCTTGCGGCGGAGACGCTCGCCTGCCCGGTACGGCTCCGGAAAGCGCTTGAACACCTTGAGGATGCCGCCGACCGGCAGGCCGGGCTGGATCGGCACGCGGTAGATCGTGGCGTAGCCGCCCTCGTCAATCCGGCTTGCGGTCAGCGGATCGATGGACGACGAGCCGTTCTTTCCGACGACCGGCGCGTTATACCACACGGACTCCAACCGGATATGCTCTCCCATGTCCTTCTCCCCTGCTCACATGCGAAGGTACCTGCGCTACACCATGAACTTCATCCACGCCGACTCGGCGAACGACAGCTCGTCGCCAGAGGCGAGCTCGGTCTTGGAACCTTTGGTCAGCTTTTGAACAGACCCGTCGATATGGCGCACCTTGGTGCCGTTCACATCGTGCTGCTCATAGCTCCAGGTGCCGCCGGCGCACGTGAACGTGCCGTGCCGCTGTGACACGTACTTGAATGTACGTATCGAGGGCAGCACGATATCGGGCGCAGGGTCACTGCTGCGACGCGCCACGCCGATCACGTCGCCGGGCCGCACCACGTACGTCCCCATCGCGGGATCCTCGGGCGCCAGGCGAGCCAAGCGCGAGGATGGGTCGTCTTGCTCATCATCGTTGCCCAGCTGCGGCGTCATAGACGGTGCGATCGTACTCGAGAAAGCCGAGTCACCGCCTGCCGGGGTAATCGAGCCCTCAGCGGCCACAGACGGGAAGGCCGACTCAATCCACCCCATGAGACCGTCGACGCGTTGGAGAGTCCGCGCGTGCTCGTACGCCATCTGCAGCGAGTAGATTGTCTCGCCCTCGTAGTAGCAATACGGCGCCCCGTCGCGCTGGACCTCGATCCTACGTGCTACCAGCACCGCGTCCACACGGTCGACATCGACCAAGCTCAGCGGCAGGCAGAAGAAGACCTCGCCGCCCTTGCTGCGCTTCGGATTCCACGACGGGATGGCGCTGGAGAACATGTAGCGCGCCCGCGTCTGCGCAAGCTCGCACGCGTCACTCAGCGCCCGCCACAGCGATCGGCGCAGGCGCTCGTCGCCGTCCACGATTCCCTTCAAGGGCTCGAGGAGCTCCTGGCGTTTCTTGGGATCGGATTCGCGCTCCGCCTCATCGATGAGGGGCGCCGCTTCAGCAGAACCCGCGAACAGCACGCGCAGGGCGGAGGGTTCGACGCGGTTCCAGCGCAGCATCAGATGCTCGAAGTCCGGCACGAGCTCGAAGGAGCCGTCGTACACGACGTCGGTCAGGGTTCGGTAGTACACGGCTCGCTGGGGCATGTCGGTGCCGAGTGCGCGGACAAGGCGCTTGCCAGCATTGCCCGAGCCCTTAGTGCAGAACGACTTGACGATCCATTCGGCTTTAGCCTTGCTGTTCGGCTCACAGAAGCAGTAGATGTCCTCGAAGTTACGGTTGACCAAACCCGTGCAGAAGACCGCGAACTTGCCCTGGGCATCCTGTCCGTAGCGAATCTTCTCCTCGTCCAGCAGATGCAGAAACGTACCGTTGAGATACCAGCTGAGAATCTCATGGCCGCCGTCACGATCGGTAAACGACCACGGCTCGGGCAGAGCGAGGTCCATGAGCTGCTTATATGCGCTATCCGACACGTAGGCAAAATCCCACAGCCTCTGGTAGGGGCGTTGGGGACCGTCCTCGCGATCGACGCCGTAGGTGTAGTACGGCTTGGGATTCTTGCGCGCCGGCTTCTTGTTTGGGTCGTTCTGCTTGAGCTTCACCACAAGCACCTGCTCCTCGCCCGCTTGGTCGCGGACGGACACCTGGAAGCGGATGATGTCGCGCATGCACTTGTAGGACTTATCGGCAAACGCCAGTTTCCAGCCCGCCTTGAGAAGGTCTTCCGCATCGGTTCCCCCCGTCGTCCTGTTGACCGCCTCACGGGCAGCATTGGTGATAGCGCAGAATTCGAACAGGTCGCCGGTGATGGTATCCATGTCATCAGTCTCCCATGTCAGTGCTTATAAAAAATGATACCGCCATCCAGCGCTCGTCGGACGGTGCCGGCGAGGCATTCCTCAGACGTTAATTGGCGGTTGCAAGGTGCTCGCAGGCGCTCCTCCCGTCGTGGTTGGCAAGGCTACGATATCGCCGGGCGGCGCCCCTGTTGCGCAACACGAAGGGCGCGAGCGCTGCGGCGGGAAGCGAGCGCCGCGGCAGCGTGACACCGCAAGCGCTACGGCAAGGGTGCCGGGCAACCCTCGCGAGCTCGATGGGCGTCCTCCGCCTGCGTCAGGTCAACGAAGCCGTCGGGGACATGCGCCAAGCTCTTGCAGCCGAAGAACAGCCGCGCCGCGTTTCGGATGTTCTCCATGCCACGTCCCTCGTGCGCGATGCGCTCCAGTGCCGTGCAGCCGTCGAACATGCCCTGTGCGCGCAAAACGCCAGAGAGATCCATGGTGCCGAACGCCACCTCGCGCAGCAAGGCGCACCCGTCGAACATATAGCTCTCGTCAATGAGTTCATGGGTGCCCCAGCCCGCCAGGCTCGCACGTTCGATCGGCGTATAGGAGAACATGCCGCGCGCCGCCTGCAGGCGAGGCATGCGCCACATGGACACATCGAGTTGCGAGAGGGACGAACAGCCGCTGAACAGGAAGTTCGCCTCGCGGACGCTCGCGGTGTCCCACAACGCGCAATCGAGCTGCGACAGGCGCGCGCAAAAGCGGAACATGCCGGAAAGGTTTTCGATACGACCGGTCTGCAGGCCATCGACGCCCGTGATGCGCTCCAGGTTGCAGCAGCCATAGAACATCCGCTCCGCCGTGACGAGCCGCCCGGTTCGCGCGCCGACGAACGAGACCTCGTCGAGCCAGGTGCACATCCGAAAGAAATCGGACGCGTCCTCGAGGTTCGGAGCACCCAGCGCCGCGAAATCGAACGAGTGCAGTCTACGGCATCCGCGAAACATGCCGCCCGCCTCGCGCAGCTCAGGAAACCCCTGCGCGGGAAGGACGACCTCGCGCAGCTCGCGGCAATCTTGGAACATGCCCCATGCGCTGCGCACGCGCGAGGTATCGAATGCCGAAAGATCGATACGGCGCAACTTGGAGCAACCCGCGAACATCTCGCTCGCGTCCTCGGCTCCCGCACTGCCATCGGGGCACGTCAAGTTTTCCAGACCGTCTACGGCGGTCAGGTGGAGGAAACCGGCGAACAATCGATCCAAGCGCTCCACCTGCGCACCGGACTGCACGCTCACCGCGTGGATTTGGTCGGCGATCTGCTGCCAGGGAACCTCGTCCGCACACGGGACGAAGCCGTCGACCACCAGCGTTCCGCCGTCGTCCAGATACCAACCTTCGTCGCTACGCATGCGGAACCTCGCTTCCTCGTTCGGGACATGGGAGCAGTCGACCGGGCGCTTCGCCCACCTGAAGTGTACCGCACGCCATCGCGTTGTTGCGCACCCGCAACAGCGCAGCGTATGCCCCATGTATCTCCTGCCGCACGCCCCCGGAGCCCGCGCCCGCGCATCTCGGCGAAACCATAGCCTTGCCAGCGGAAAGGGCTTGTCATACGCTAAGCGGGCTCCATCTCATGTGAAACGAAAGGCTCCCATGGACGCGTTCATGCGTTTTGCTCTCAACGTGCGCGAAATCGTGCGAAAAGACCCCGTGCTCGTCGTGGCCATCGTGCTGGCGATCATCTCGTGCGCCGCCGTCCCGCCCGACGCTGCCTATGCGGAATACGTCGACCTTCGCACCATCGGCATGCTCTTCAGCCTCATGACGATCATGGCCGGGCTCTCGCGTCTCGGCGTGTTCCGCATCGCCTGCCGGCATCTCCTAAGCGCCGTACGCGGACCCCGACGCCTCGCGCTCGCACTCACGCTCCTCGCCTTCTTCTCGAGCATGCTCATCACGAACGACGTCGCCCTCGTGACGTTCGTCCCCTTCGCCCTGCTGGCGCTGCGCACGCTCGATTCCCCACGCCATGCATGCTTCACCGTGGTCATGATGACCATCGCCGCGAACCTCGGCAGCATGCTCACGCCCATCGGCAACCCGCAGAACCTTTACCTCTACAGCACATCGCACATGGCTCTCACCGACTTCCTGCTGCTCATGCTGCCTTATGCCGCAGCAGCGCTCGTGCTGCTCGTGGGCGCGATCGCGTTCTTTGGCCGAATTCCAGAGCACGCGAAGGAGAAGGCGGCGCGCAGCGTGGACGCGGGCAACCCGGCCAGCAGCAGCGAAGACGGCAGTGCGGACAGCCCGGCAACTTGCGGTGAAGCCGACAACGCTGCTAGCGCCACGGACGCCAACGAAACCCCGCAGCTCGCCAGCGATGCCGACGACCCCGCACCCTCCCCGCTCCGCGTGCTCCCCTGGGCGGCACTTTTCGTACTCGCCCTGCTTTCCGTCGCGCATATCCTCCCCTACCAGGCAATCGTCGCGGTAACCATCGTCGTGGCGCTTGCCGCAGACCGCCGCGCGCTTCTGCATGTGGACTACGCGCTGCTGTTCACGTTCATCGCGTTCTTCGTCTTCGTGGGCAACGTCGGCCGCATCGAGGTGGTGAGCGCCGCGCTTGCCCAGTTCATCGATGGTCACGAGCTCGCCGTCTCCGTCATCGCGAGCCAAGTGCTCTCGAATGTGCCTGCCGCCATCTTGCTCTCCGGCTTCACGTCGAACTTCGCTGCGCTCATCGTGGGCACGAACCTCGGCGGCCTGGGTACGCTCATCGCGTCCATGGCGAGCCTCATCTCGTATAAACAGGTAGCACTCGTGCTCCCGCGCGAGAAGGGCCGCTATTTCATGCTGTTCACCGTGTGGAACATCGCGTTCCTCGCCGTACTTGCGGTGCTTGCCGCCGTGTTGGAGGTGCTATGAGCAACAGCCGAACTACCCGCACGCAAACCGCCCCTTCACTCGAAGATTTCGCAGTTTGGAGCGTCCAGCCCAACCGAACAGACGCCATCGAGCTTATAGATGGACAATCCGCCACCCGCGTACCCGAGCTCGTGCCGCTCCGCTACGAGCGCATGG
>CASDTD010000010.1 GCA_949283445.1 uncultured Coriobacteriia bacterium
CGAAGGTGCGCGCATCCGTTTCGACACGATCGGCATCTGCGTGACGGAAAGCAGGCGGGCGTTGCTGCGTCATCACAAAGGGTGCTTCGATGGCCTCTTCTGAGACGGTCAGGGCCCAGGTTCTGACGTGTGCACTCCATGGTGTCGAGGCCATTCCGGTCACTGTCGAAATAGAGGTAGGGCCGGGCCTTCCCGGCATGCACATCGTGGGTATGGCAGATGCGTCCGTTCAGGAGGCAAGACAGCGTGTGCGCAGCGCGTGCAAGGCAGCCGGGTTTTCCATGTCCGCGCAAAACCGCATCGTCGTGAACTTGGCACCGGCGTCGGTGCGCAAGAGCGGTTCGGGTTTCGACTTGCCCATTGCCGTTGCCTATCTGGTGGCGACCCGTCAGATTGATCCCGCGCTCGCGCAGGGCAAGGTCATCGTGGGGGAACTCGCCTTGAGTGGCGCGGTGAACGCCGTTGACGGTTTGTTCGCCTATGCGCTCAGCGCGCAGAAACGGGGGCTCGCGCTGCTCAGCGGTCAGCCGGAAACGCGTATGCCCGAACTTGCCGGGTTGAAGCACGAATGTCTTGAGACATTGGGGCGTTTGCGCACGGGCGCGTTTTCCGCACCGCATACGCCCAAGCCCGCTCAAGGCGTGGCCGTCTTGGATTTCAAGGACGTGGTCGGTCAGGCGATGGCGGTGCGCGCGTTGACAATCGCCGCTGCCGGGGGCCATGGCGTTTTGCTCGTGGGGCCTCCGGGGGCTGGCAAGAGCATGCTTGCGCAGCGTCTTCCCTCGATTCTGCCGCCGCTCACGCAAGATGAGCGCATCGAGGCGGCGCTCATCCATTCGGTGGCAGGGCTCGACTTATCTGGCATCGCCGCCGGGGTACGCCCGTTTCGGAGTCCACATCACTCCGCGACGACGGCGTCGCTGGTCGGCGGCGGTAAGACGCTTCGCCCCGGTGAAGCCTCGCTTGCGCATCATGGCGTGCTGTTCTTGGACGAGCTGGGGGAGTTCTCGAGCAATGCTCTGCAAGCGCTGCGCCAGCCCATCGAAGACGGGCGCATCGTCTTGTGCCGCGCCGATGGCAGGGCGGTCTTTCCTGCTCGCTTCCAGCTTGTCGCAGCGTCGAACCCCTGTCCGTGCGGTTATCTGGGTGACAAGGACCACGAGTGCAAGTGCACCGATGTTCAAATCGCGCGCTATCAAAGCAAGCTCGGCGGTCCGCTCAAAGACCGTATCGACCTGATATGCGAGGTGACTCGTGTCGACCCGGCACAGGTGCTCGAAAGCGGTGAAGGCGTCTCTTCGGCGCATCTTGCCGAACAGGTGCTGGCGGCGCGCGAACGTTCCGAACGCCGGGGCGGGTGCGACGAGCCTCATGCTCTGAGCACGCCATATCAGGTCATCGAGGCATGCGGTCTCGGTTCTGCGCAGCGCAAGCTCGTGGAGGAGGTTGCGCGCATGCATCACCTGTCGGGGCGGGGCGTCATTCGCGTGTTGCGCGTGGCGCGGACTATCGCCGATTTGGACGAAAGCGACGACGTGCGCGAAGAGCATCTGTACGAGTCGTTTCTGTATCGCGTCGAGAATGCCTTGGAGTGAACCATGAATGACACGTTGAACGGTCCGCGCTTCGAGCTGGCTCTGGAGGATGCCGGCTATCCTTCCATTCTGAGGGATATCCCCGACCCGCCGCAGGTTCTTTACGGCATCGGGGACCCTGTCGCGTTGCAGCCGGGAGTTGCCATCATCGGCTCGCGCAAGGCGACTCCTTATGGACTTACCTGTACCGAGCGTTTTGCTGCCCATGCGGCGCGCAAGGGGCTTACCGTCATCGCGGGTGGCGCGCGCGGGTGCGATCTTGCCGCCCATAAGACAGCCGTTGACCTGGGTGTGCCGACGGTTATCGTGTTCGGGTCGAGCCCCGATATGGTCTATCCGAAGAGCGGGCGGGCGGTGTTCCAGAAGGCCATTGACCAGGGCGGGGCGGTTATTTCCGAACAGCCCTGGGGCACGCCGCCTCTGCCGGCGTTGTTTCCGCAGCGCAACCGCATCATCGCCGGTCTTTCCATATTGCTGGTCATAGCCGAGGCGGGGTTGCCCAGCGGGACGTTCTCGACGGCGGACGCGGCGCTGCAACAGGGAAAGGAAGTCGGTGTCATCCCGGGAGCCATCACGTCGCCAAACGCGCGCGGCTCGAACCGCCTGCTGTGCCAGGGGGCGACGCCCATCGTCGATTACGAGACTTTCGATGACTGTCTGAAACAGGCATTCACCAGGTATCCGGTTGCTTTGCTGCGAGATTGCGCTGCGCCTGATGAGCGCGCCTTAGAGCAGCTGCTCGAGCGTGACGAGGTGCTGAAGGCATTGAGCGCCGATGCCTACCGTCCCGAGGAACTGTCGGCCTATTTCGGGTTCTCGTCTGCAGAACTGGCGCAGCGCCTCTCGCAATATGAAATCCAAGGCCTGGTGGAACGGGGGAGAGACGGGCGTTACCAGCTCAAGGCATATATGCGAAAATGACGGCATTATGAAACATGAGAATTTTCCCACAGTCACCGTTGTCGGGGCCGGATTGGCCGGGTGCGAGGCTGCCTTGCAGCTGGCGGCGCGTGGCGTGCCAGTACGCCTCGTGGAGATGCGCCCCCGGCAGAAGACGCCCGTGCACCGCACCGACGACGTCGCGGAACTCGTCTGCTCGAATTCGCTCAAGAGCAAGGACGCGTCCACGGCGGCGGGCAGCCTGAAATACGAGCTCGGGGCAATGGGCTCGCAGCTGCTCGCGGCTGCGTGGCAGGCGCAAGTTGCCGCTGGCGGTGCGCTCGCGGTCGATCGCGGTGTGTTCTCCCATATCGTTCAGCGCCGTCTCGAAGAGTTCGATTGTATCGAGTTTGTCCGCGAGGAATGCACGGCCGTGCCGGAAGGGCCTGCGGTCATCGCGACGGGTCCCTTGACTTCCGATGCGCTGGCACAGGACTTGCAGCAGTATATCGGGCAGGACAGTCTTGCGTTTTACGATGCGGCAGCTCCCATAATCGAGGCGGATTCCATCGACCGCAGCGTCGTGTTCGAGCAATCGCGTTATGGCAAAGGCGGTGCCTCCGATTATCTCAACGCGCCGTTTACGAAAGAGGAATACGAGGCGTTCGTGCACGAGCTCGTGGGCGCCCGCCGGGTAATAGAGCGCGATTTCGAGCGTCGTGAGCTGTTCGCTGCCTGCCAGCCCATAGAGGAAGTTGCGCGTACGGGCGTCGACGCCTTGAGCCATGGCGCGTTGAAGCCAGTCGGGCTCACCGATCCGCGTACCGACAAACGCCCTTGGGCGGTCGTGCAGCTTCGTGCGGAAAACGCGGCGTGCACCGCCTACAATCTCGTTGGCTTCCAGACGAACCTGCGCTTCGGGGAGCAGGAGCGCGTCTTCAGGATGGTGCCCGGTCTTGAGCACGCGGAGTTTTCCCGCTATGGCGTCATGCACCGCAACACGTTTCTGGACACGCCGCATGTGCTCACGAGAGGGCTGGCCTTGCCCGGGCGTCCTGAGGTGCATTTCGCGGGGCAGGTAACGGGTACCGAAGGGTATCTGGAAGCGGTCGCCTCGGGGCTCTACGTCGCACTGGTAGTCTATGCAGAACTGGCAGGTCTTCCCGCACCCGAGCTGCCCAAGATTTCGTTGTTCGGCTGCCTTGTCGATTACGCGACCAATCCGGAAACGCAGGACTACCAGCCCATGCACGTCAACTATGGCATTATCGAGCCTCTTGTCCCCAAGATCCGCAACAAACGTGCTCGCAAGGAGGCCCATGCGCGGCGCGCCCACGAGGCCGTTGACGCGTTCGTCGCCCAGCGCCCTGACCTGTTCGTTGCGGCGCTTGCGGGGCGCGAAGGGTTCCTCGAAACGCCACGCAAGCTGACGCTCGAATCGCTCGTGTTCCCCGAACAGGAGCCCGATGCCCGATGACTCCGAAAGACGACACGGCGTACTTCGACGATGAGCGCTTCGATGGCGCGGCAGTCGAGCACGCGTGCGCGTTTCTGCGGCATCTGCGCGTCGAGCGGGGGCTTTCCGAAAACACCGTGCGTGCATATGCGCTGGATGTGCGTGGATATTTCGACTGGGCGGCGCGCTGCGGTGTCGACCCGTTGCGGGTCAGCCACCGTCAGTTCAGGCGCTATCTTGCCGAACTCAATCAGGCGCGGTACGAGTCGACCACGATTTCGCGGCATCTTTCGGCGGTGCGGAGCTTCTTTCGGTACCTGAACGAATCGGGTGCGCTGCAGACCAATCCTGCTGCTGCGGCGGCAACACCCAAGTTACGCAAGGCGCTCCCGCGCAAGACGGCGGAATCCGACGTCGAACGCTTGCTTGCCATCTGCGAACTCGACACGCCGGTCGGTTTGCGCGACCAGGCGTTTCTAGAGCTGCTGTACGCTTCTGGGGCCCGTATCTCGGAACTCGCGGCTCTCGATGTCACCGATGTGGATGTCGAGTCGATGGAGGTGCGCCTGTTCGGCAAAGGCGCCAAGGAGCGCATCGTGCCGCTGTATCCGGTTGCCGTGCACGCGGTGTGCCAGTATCTGGAGCAGGGACGCCCGCAGCTTTTGACGAAAGGGGCGCTTTCAGCTTTGTTCGTCTCCTCGCGCGGTGCGGCCATGTCGGCAGACAGCTTGCGCAAGGTGTTCAAGCGCCGCGCGGCCCAGGCAGGACTCGATCCGTCGCTGCACCCTCATGACCTGCGTCATGCCTTTGCCACGGAATTGGTCGAGGGCGGTGCCGACCTGCGCTCCGTCCAAGAGATGCTCGGGCACGCGAGCTTGTCGACGACCCAGATCTACACGCACCTGTCCCTGCAGCACATGAAGGACGTCTACAAGCAGGCGCACCCGCGTTCGTAGGAGTGCGCCTTTTGAATTGCGCTGTGAGCTCGGCCGTTCGTCACTTGCTTGCCAAGCTGCGCAGCGCGTCGGCGAATTCGGGCGTGACCTCGAAGTCGTAGGTGTTGAAGCTTTCGGGCGCGGCAGGGATGAATATCTCAACGATGTTGGAGTCTTTATAGGTCGTGAAGGTGACGGCTTCGTAGCTTTTCACGTCCTCGGGGGATTGGCCCAGCTTGATGGTCTCGTTTTGCGAGAAGCTGATCTGGTATTCGGCGGTCGATGAGTCGGGATGAGACGAGACGAGCTTGGTCAGGTTCGTCTTGGCGAGCACGTCTGCAAGGCGCGCGTTATCGTCGACGACGGCGAGTTCCTTGCCGGTCTTGGCATCGTAGACGGCGGCGCTGGTCATCTGGGATACCAAAGCGTCGCTGCCGCCGAACATGTCCGTGAGCGCTTGCGGCGCATTG
>CASDTD010000011.1 GCA_949283445.1 uncultured Coriobacteriia bacterium
CAAAGCGGCGGTCACCACCGTGGCGACGATGATGGCGAGCGCGCGGCCCCAGATGACACTGCCTCTGGTAAGCGGCAGGGAGCTGCGGTACGCCTCCCAGCTGTTCTGCTCGTCGAGGGCGAACAGGGTAAAGGGCATCGACGCGATGGACGCTGCCACGGTAATGGGCACGATGGCGACGGGCGTGTTCATGCCCACTCCCACGAAGACTCCTACGACCAGCATGACGACGAGAGTCTGCACGGCGGATTTCCTTACCAAGAGCATGTCGGCGAAAAACGCGGTTTTCATCGGGTCTCTCCTTTCAACATGAAGGCCAGGTAGTCGTCGATGTTCGCGCGGTCGAGCGCGATTTCGGGAAACGCCTCGGCGAAGGCGAAGCGGTCGGGGACGAGCACGTTTGTGGAGTACGTGTCGCGCATGATGCGCAGCTCGCCTGGCGGGTAGGCACCGCTGCGCTCGATCGTCTCGAGTTCGCTGGCGCGGCAGCGAGCGATGCCTGCCATATCGCAGATCGTGTCGATGCCAACCGAGAAGACGATGCGGCCATCGTCGATGCACACCACGTGATCGGCGCAGCGTTCGAGGTCGCTCGTGATGTGGCTCGAGAGCAGCACGCCGCAGCTCTCGTCTTCGGTGTAGGCGTGCAGCAGGTCGAGCACCTCGTCGCGGGCGAGCGGGTCGAGCCCGGCGGTGGCCTCGTCGAGCACGAGCAGCTTCGGGCTGTGGGCAAGCGCGCAGGCGAGCGTGAGCTTCATGCCCATGCCGCGCGAAAGCTCCTTCACCTTCTTGTTCGCAGAAAGCCCCATCTGCTGCGTGAGCTGCTCGAAGCGCCTTGCGTTCCACGACATGTACGCCTTCGCGCATAGCGCGCCCGCATCGCGCACGCGGTACTCGAGGGGAAACGCGCACGTATCGAACACGACGCCCACATCCTGGCGTAGCTGCGCCGCGCGTCGTGCGCCCACGTAGTCGGGGTGGCGGGACACCACCTGTTCGCCGAGCAGCTCGATCGAGCCTTCGTCGGGTCGCACGAGGCCGAGCGCGGCTTTGATGGTGGTGGTCTTACCGGCGCCGTTTGAGCCGATGAGCCCGACGATGCTGCCTGCGGGCACGGCGAGCCCGGCGTTTTCCAGCGTGAAATCCCGGTATCGTTTCACCAGGCCGTCTATTTGAAGCAAGTTGCTTGAAGTCATGATGGCGTCCTTTTCGTCAGATGCGCTTGCCGAGAAGCTTCAGCCTTCGACGAGCGCGTCGAGCATGACGTGCAGTTCCTCGGTCGGCACATCCGCTACGGCGGCCTCGTCGAGCGCCTTTTGCAGATGCCCTTCGATGACCTTGAGCCGCTCCTCTTTCAGCAGCTCGGCGTTGCCGTCCGTGACGAAGCTGCCCTTTCCCTGCACGGTCTGCACGAAGCCCTGCTCCTCCAGGTCTGCATATGCTCGCTTGGTGGTGATGACGCTCACGCGGAGGTCGTTGGCGAGCGCGCGGATAGAGGGGAGCTGCTCGCCTTCCTTCAAAGCGCCTTGCATGATGCCGGCCTTGATCTGGGAGACGATCTGCTCGTAAATGGGCTTGCCGCTCGAGTTCGAGATGATGATGTCCATAACGTTTCGGTCGCTTTCGTTTCCTGTGGTGGCCGCGTCATCCTGGCTGCGCATGCCCGAAAGCCGCGTCCGCTGCCCGGCGTCCCGAACAGCAAGTGTATATACGCTATATGCACACTATATACACAGATATACACACTGTCAACGAGAAGTTTCGCCTTTCGAGACATCCAGTGCGGTCAGGGCGACGCCCACGATGGAGAGTGCAAGCCCCAGCAGGAAGCTCAGGTGGAGTTCGGCGCCGAACATCGCCCACGAAAGCACGACGCCGACAAAGGGCGCTATCGAGTAGTAATTGCCCGTCCGCGCCGCACCGATGTAACGTTGCGCCCAGATGTAGAGCGCGATGCTCGCGCCGTACGAGACGGCACCCACGAGCAAAAGCCAGATGGAGGATTGAAGGTCGATTGCGTCGCCGGTCGCAAGTGCGATAAGCGCAGAGACGATGCCAGTGAAGATGCCCTTGACGCGGGTGACGGAAACCACATCATATTCCGAGAGCGCGCGCGTGCAGTTGTTTTCGAGACCCCAGAACGCGCAGGCGAGCAGGATGAGCAGCGCGCCTGCGGAAAAGCTCGCTTCGCTGCCGTCCCATGACAGCACGAGCCCCGAGAGCGTAATCGCGGCAATGGCAGCCACCATCAGCTTGCCCATGCGCTCTCTGAAGATGATCCAGGCGAGCACGGCGGTTGCCGCGACTTCGAAATTGCCGAGCAACGATGCCGTGGAAGCATCGGAAAGGGAGATGCCCGCCATCAGGGCGATGGCACTTGCCGCATTGAGCGCCACCATGAGGACAAGCAGGGGTGCTTGCTTCTTCGTCAGTTTCTGTCCGCCAAGCGCACTGCGTTTTCCGCAGCAGCGCATGCTCGCCGCGAGCGCGATCATGCATAACCCAGCGCCGAAGTAAAGCAGCGAAGAAGTCCAGGTGGCACCCGTGTGCTCCCCGAAAAGCTTCACGAGGGGGACGGAGATTCCGTAGAAAAGCGCAGAGAACAGGGCGGCGACAGAAGCTATGGCTTTGAGGTGGTTCATATGGAGACTTTCGAATATCATGTTTATTAACGAACAGCTTATTCGTAAAGTATGACATCGCGTACCTTTTCGATGCGGAACAGACCGCGGGCTTTGTTCGTTTATGAACACGGAGACGGGGGTGGCCTGAAAAATGGACAGGCGCGCACGGCGGAGCAGGAAAGCGATTTTCGACGCATTTGAGCAGCTGCTTTCCGAGAAGAGCTACGGATCTGTCACGGCAAGCGAGATCATCGAGCGGGCCGATATCGGGCGCACCACGTTCTACGCACATTTCGAAACAAAAGACGCCTTGCTCACCGAGTTGTGTCGCGACCTGTTCGCCCACGTTCTCGAGCCCTCGGGTGCCGTCGAGGAAGGACATGCGTTCGACGATGCAGCCAGTCTGGACGAAAGGCTGACGCATATCCTCTACCATTTGAAAGACCAGCATGCGAGATTGAAGTCACTGTTCGAGGGGCCGAGCTGTCATCTGTTTTGGCAGGCGTTCGAGGGGGAGCTTGCGACGTTTTTCTCGTCTCGTGTGACATGGGATAAAGGTCTTTCTGGCGAGATTCCCCATGATTTGCAAATTCGCTTTCTGACTGCGACGTTTGCCGAGGTCTGCCGTTGGTGGTTTGCCCATGAGGTACAGTGTGCACCTGAGGAAGTGGTTTCGTATTTCAATCAGCTTGTCGGTTGAATTGCGATAACGAAGAGAACGCAAGCGAGGAACGAAATGGCGAATTCGGAATTGACGGTACGGCAGGCGTGCGAGGACGACCTGCCTGAGCTGCTCGAGCTGTACGGCGAGGTCTCCGCTGCCATGCGGAACACGCCCTATGATATCGACTGGGATTTGAGCTGGCACCCCACACGCGAATCGCTGACGGAACACATCGTGTACGGCGATATGTTCGTGGCGGAGCTCGCTCATGGCGGTGCGGCATCGCAGCTTGCGGGCGCGTTCGCGCTCAACATCAATCAGGCGCCAGGCTACGAGCGGGTTGCCTGGCAGGTTGACGCAGCGCCGGAGCAGGCGGGCGTCATCCACCTCGTCGCTGTTTCTCCTACGGCGCGGGGCAGAGGCGTGGCACGGGTGCTGCTTGCGGCGGCGGAACGCGTCGCCCGCGAGCGGGGCTACCGTTGCATTCGCCTCGATGCATATCCCAACAACGCGCCGGCCATCGCGCTGTACGGGAAATGCGGCTACGCCAATCTCGGTACCTACGAAATCGACTACGAAGGCTGTGATAACGACACCTTCGTGATGATGGAGCGCGTGCTGTAGATGCGTGAGCGCACGGGACGCAAGCGTGATTTGCGTTTGAGCGACGCATCGGGGATGTGATGAGGCGAGGTAAGCCAAAGGAGCTTTGAGACCTTGGCTCAAAGCGACGACGCGTCGAGTGGGCATCACATCTCGATGCGCGACGCTTCTGCTGACATGCTCCGCCCCTCGTTACTTGCTCACCAAGTACAGCCGGCGTGCGTCGAAGTGCAAGCTTACCGTGTCGCCACGTACGGGCAAGTCTTCGATGTTCTTGCGCGCGCTTTTCGCAAGCTTCCACCAGATGCGCGCGTGTGGGTTGCCGGCGGGCGTGTCGAGGATGATGGAGCGCTCGAAGCGGCTGTCCGAGGTGCGGTGCACCTTCAGCTTGTAGAGGTTCTTGCCGGTCTTGTCGGGTTCAGTCTCGCGGATGAAGGTTGCGCGGATGCCCAGGTACTTGACGTCGTCGGGCACGGTGACGTCGGGGCCGGTCGAAAACGTCATGTCCCAGTCCAGCGCCTTGACCTCGTGGTCTCCCAGTTTCTCGCAGCGGCTGATGTTCTTGCAACCAGAAAGCTTGATGGTTGCCAGCGTGCCTGGGTCGTGCATGACCTTTTCCGTCGGCCCAATTTCTGCCAGATGTCCGTTTTCTACGACGGCGATGCGGTCACAGAACCGGAACGCCTCGTCGATGTCGTGCGACACGTAGAGGATGGTGCCCTGGTACAGGTCGAACAGGTCGAGCAGCGATTGCTCCAGCGCTCCTTTCAGGTGCGCGTCGAGCGCGGAGAACGGCTCGTCGAGCATGAGGATCTGCGGGCGCGCCGCGAGCATGCGGGCAAGTGCCACGCGTTGCTGCTGCCCGCCGGACAGGCGCAGGGGGTAGCGGTGTTCGAAGCCCTGCAGGTTGAACAGGGCCAAAAAGCGCTTGACCTGCTGGTCGCGTTCATCCTTGTCCATTTTCGGGTCCATGCCGGCGGCGACGTTTTCCGCTACAGTCATGTTCGGGAACAGCTGGTAGTTTTGGAACAGCAGCGCCGTCTTGCGTTCCTGCGGCGTGAGGTTGATGCCGGCTTTGGAATCGAAGAACACGCGGTCGTTGACGACGATACGCCCCTCGTTGGGTGTTTCGACACCGGCGATGCAGCGCAGCGTGAGCGATTTGCCGCAGCCCGAAGCGCCCAGAAACCCAACGGTTTCCGTGCCCGCGTCGAAGGCGATGTCCAGCTCGAAGGAGGGCAGCTTCTTTCTGATATCCACATGAAGGCTCATGCGCGCTCCTTTCCGCTGGTGGAGGCATCTGCTGGCGTGCTGTTTTCACTCGTTGCCCCGGATGCTCCCATGTCATCTGGTGTTCCGAAGCCCAACGTCGCGGCCGCCTGCTCGTCGATGACGAACGACACCTCGCCTTCCTCGACAGCCGGCTCGTCTTTGCTCGCCTTGCCGCCGGCGCGGCGGTAGCGTTGCGCGTGAGCGGTGTAGAGGTTGATGAACAGGATGATGATAAACGATATGACGATGACCACGACAACCCAGAACACGGCCACCGGGGAGTTGCCGCCCATCCACGAGAAGTAGATGGCGATGGGCATGGTCTGCGTCACGCCGGCGTAGTTGCCCGCCACGAACAGGGTCGCGCCGAATTCGCCCATGGCGCGTGCGAAGGCGAGCACGATGCCCGACGCGATGGAGGGCCAGGCCAGCGGCAGCATGAGCTTGCGGAAGATGCGCCCTTCCGACCAACCCAGCGTGCGCGCTGCGTCGAGCATGTTCACATCCAGGCTCTCGAAGGCACCGAGCACGGTGCGGTACATGAGCGGAAAGCCCACGACGGTCGCGGCGATGACGGCGGCGGGCCAGGAGAACACGAGCTCGATGCCGTGGTCGATGAGGAAGCGCCCGAAGGGCGTGGAGTTGCCAAAGATGACCAGCAGGATGAAGCCGACAACGGTGGGCGGTAGGACCATCGGGATGGTGAAGATGGAATCGAACAGCCCCTTCCAGCGGCTCTTGACGTGCATGGCCTTCTTGGCAGCCAGAAGGCCCAGGATGAAGATGAACACCATCGCCACGCCGGCGGTCTTGAGCGAAACCCACAGCGGGCGGTAGTCCATGTTCTCGGGGCTCAAGAATTCGACAAGCTGCTCGAACCAGCCACCTTGCTCCTCGACGACGACCTGGTCGCGTGGCAGCAGCTGCCCCGACAGGCAAAACTGCGCGATGCTGCGGTAGCTTTCCGCGCCGGGAACGAGGCAAGTGGTGTAGAAATAGCCAGGCTCGATTTCGGTGTCGAAGGTGAGCGTCAAATTGCCTTGTTTGTACGCGGTGTCGGTCGTGAACACGAAGGGAAGCCCCAGCGAGGAAAGTTTCACGCCGCCGTCGGACAGCTCGTCATCGAGCGTTTCCAGCATCGCGGTAAAAGCTTCTTGCTGCGAGGCGTTTTCGGGGTTGAAACCCGCCGCGTTTGCCTTGTCCTTGGGCACGTAGACGACGACGCTTTCGTCGGTCGCCACGACGCTAAAATTGCCCTTCGAGCCCTTGCCCATCGAGAACACGTACCCGTACGAGGTGCCTTCGTAGGTTTTCTTCATGCCTACCTGACTGCGCTGCACATTTGAGAGGCCGAATGCAGCATCTTCGCTAGTGATGGACGTGGGCGCATCTTCGTTGGAGTTGACGGGGCCCGCATCGGCGCTCGCGAAGGCGCTGACAGGGGCGAGCAGCGCGAAGGCCAGCGCGAACGAGAAGACGGCAAACAGGGCTCTCTTCACAATCGGTATCCCTTCGAAAATCTCAGATCGAGATAAAGAATCTTGTTGGCGAATAATTCGCAACGCCTATTATATCGAGAAAGGCATAGAAAAGGGACGCCAATGTGACATTGACGCCCCTTTTCGTTGTGCAGGCCCAATCAGGGGAGGGCCGCTTTTGGAATGCCTATTCGCTGACCAGCTCGAAGCCGTAGTTGGCGAAAATCTGCTGCGCGTCCGGGTCGGTCATGCAGAAGTTCAGGAAGTCTGCCGCGACCTCGGCGTTCTTGGAGTCCTTCAACACGGCGCCGGGGTAGAGGATGGGCTTGTGGGAATCGGACGGCGTGGTGTAGGCAACCTGGATGCCGTCGTAGCGGTAGACGTCGGAAGTGTAGACGAAGCCCGCAGCGAAATCGCCCGTGGCCACATGGTTGGCGACGGTGCCGACCTTGTCAGAGCCCGCGTCCATCTTGTCGGCGACGGACTTGTCCCACTTGATGTCGGTAATCTGGCCGTCAGCCTCTTCGTACGTGCACAGGCCGACACTCTCGAGCGCTTGCAGCGCATACTTGCCAGCCGGAACCGCGTTCGGCTCGCCGATGCCGACTTTGCCGTCGATGTTCTTGATGTCGTCGATGCTGTTGATTTTAACCTTGCTGTCAGCCCCGGTGACAACGACGAGTTCGTTGGTGAACATGTCCTTGCGCGTGTCGGCGTTGATGTAGTCAGCCGCATCGTCCATGGAGGAGCTGGAAGCGCAAATCAGGACATCGGGCGCGGCGCCGCCGGCAATCTTCTCGACGATGTCGCCAGAAGCTTTGAACTGCGTGTCGGCGAAGGTGACCTCGGGGTGCTGCTCGGTGTAGAGTGCCTGAACCTCGGGCAGCGCCTTCTCCAGGGAGTTCGCCGCGAAGATTTGCAGTTCCGTGGCTTGGGCGGTGTCATTGCCCTCGGTTGCTTGGCCTCCGCCGCCGCAGCCGGTGAGACCCAGTGCCGCTACCATGCTCATGGTGGCGATACCCGTCACCAGTATGCGTCCGATATGCTTGACCTTCATTTGTCTCTCCTTCCCCCTGCGCTGCTTACGTAGGGCATATTGTTCAGACAAGATTATTTTCTCTCAAGCATATTTGATATGCAACATATATATTTTTAAGATAAATCTACTTTAGAGATAAAGAATGTAACTGAGGATAGAGGGCTACGTGACGTAGGTCATATCAAATGGCGCATTGCCATCGGTGGATGTGACGTTTGATGTGACTCTCTGTCGCGGACGTGACCCCTGTTATGCGTGGGGCTATTTGCCGTCGCGTTTGGCGCGGTAGTTCCTGAAGTTCATGACGCCGCGCTCCATGCCATAGGGGATGTATTCCAGGCTGTCGAGGTCTTCGGGCAGGTAGTCGAACAGGGACAGCGGGGCGGTTTGCTCGTGGCTGACGGGACGGTCTGCTCTCACAGCCGTGCAGGCGTGTATCTTCGCTCCTTTTTCGGTGAGCTTGAGCTCGTATTCGCTTTGCGGCAAGTCCGGTTGTTCGGCGCGCAGGTCGCGCGTCTGCCACGTGATGTCGTAGCCGGCCAAATCGAACTGGATGAGCGAGAACTCGAAAAACATCGGGCTGTCGGTCTTGAAGCGCACCTGCCCGCTGTCTGCCAAGACATCACGGTATTTGATGAGCTCGTCGACGTAGGTGAGGCGCTCTTTGGCGTGCTTTTTGCGCGGGTGGGGCGTCGAGAAGTTCAGGTAGATGCAGGCGAGTTCCCGGCTGCCGAATAGGTCGCGGATGTCTTCGGCGTCTGCCAGCGTGAAAATGACGTTTTCTGCGCCTTCTTCCAGGGCGAGCTGTGCTGCGCGGGCGACGCAGGCGCGTTCGTAGTCGAGCCCCACGAACAGTACGTCAGGGTTAGCCTTTGCCTCGGCGACGGTGAACAGTCCTTTGCCGCAGCCCAGGTCCAGGCGTACTTCGGCGGCGTCGGGGAAATGCGCTTCCGCCCAGCGTCCCTTGCAGCTTGCGGGTTCCATCTCGATGGCGTCGGCATACCACTCGAAGCGCTCGTCGAGATACTTGAGCGGACGGGCATGCGACTTGTGGCGTTTTCTCAACTGCTGGGGCATAGCTGTCTTTCTCGTGTGTCTGGCGGTGCCGGTGCCCGAAAGGGCTTCTTGTCGTCTGCGCGTGCACTTCGTGCCCCTGCTGAGTGTCTTTCGCACGCCAAGGCGGCGCATCGTTCGCAAAAACGTACTCAGCAAGGCTCCGAAGCCGCGCAAACAGTACCCAATAGAGCCCGCAACTGCAAGTGTGATACTCATCAGGGCGGGTAAGTGTCGAGCGGGCAAGCGTCCGAAGGGGTGCGCCTGCCCTCGTGTTCGCGTGCCCCGTGCGGCGGCTTTCGCTACAATGCGAACTCATGACGGGAAACCAGCTCAAAATCATCGCGCTCATCACCATGACCATCGACCACGTCGGCGTCATCTTGCTGCCGGGCGTCGAGTTGCTGCGCATTGTCGGGCGGCTCTCGTTTCCCATCTTCGCGTACATGGTCGCGGAGGGCTGCTATTACACACATGACAAACGGCGCTATCTTGGCGGCATGATTGCCCTGGGCGTGGCCTGTCAGCTCGTGTACTTCGTCGCCATGGGCAGCCTCGAGCAAAGCATCATCACCACGCTTGCACTGGGGATGCTCACCGTGTTCGGCATGCAATATGCTGCCGAGCAGACGGGTGCAAAACGCGCGCTTCCCCTTGTCGGGGCGCTTGCGCTTGACACCTTCGCGTGCGAAGTGCTGCCCGCGCTGCTCTGGCGCAGCGATTATTCCATTGACTACGGGCTTGTGGGCGTGCTGTTGCCCGCGTTGGTCTACCTGCCGCGCATCTTCTGCCCGGATATGGACGATGTTCGCCGCCGGCGTGTCACGTTGGTCCCCCTCGCCGTCGGTTTGGCCCTGCTCGCGTGGAGCATGCGCCTTGGTCTGGGAGCGGTGCAGTGGTTTGGCCTGGTAAGTGTCGCGCTGCTTGCCTTCTACAACGGCAAGCGTGGGAAATGGCGCATGAAATACCTGTTCTACGTGTACTATCCCGCGCACCTTGCGGTGATTTGGGCCATATCTCTTCTTTAACGAGAATTAAGTTTGGCATAAAATAGCAGCCGATGTTTGGTTACGGAAGGACGGACATGACACAACTCACTCCACTGGACGAAGCGCGCCAGATCGTGCTCTCCCATACGAATACGATTGACATCGAGACGGTCGGTCTTGTCGACGCCGTCGGCCGCGTCGCTG
>CASDTD010000012.1 GCA_949283445.1 uncultured Coriobacteriia bacterium
CGGAGGCGACCTGGCAGCGCTGCGTCGTGCACCTGCTGCGCGACGTGGCCGGGCGCATAGGGCGCGCGGGCGACAGGAGGCGCGCGCTGGCGGCCCTGAAGGCGGTGTTCGCCGAGCGCGACCCGCGGCTGGTGCGCGCGATGTACGACCGGGCCGCGGCGGTGGTGGGGGCCATCGATAGGCGGGCCGGCGAGGTCCTGGAGGACGCTCGCGACGACGCGCTGGCCTACCTCGACTTCCCGCCCGAGCACCACGTCAGGCTGCGCACCGACAACGTCCAGGAGCGCGCCAACCGCGAGATAAAGAGGCGCGCCAACGCGGTGCAGACCTTCCCCTCGGAGGCCTCCCTGATGCGCCTGGTCGGCGCGGTCTGCGTCCAGCTCAACGAGGAGTGGGCGACGAGGAGGTTCATGAACAGGCGCGAGCCGCGCGCCATAGGCAGGGCGCACACGGTGCGCCGCCCGGCCGGCGAGGAGCTCGAGGCGAGGGCGGCGAGGCTGCTGGAGGAGGCGATGGCGGCCGCGTGATGTAGAATGGCGGCGATGGCCTCGCCACCAACATTTGGGACACTACCCTCAGCTGCTCCCCAATCGTCCGTTTTCTGCTGAGATTTGCATTTTCGAGCACATTGGGGAGCAAAATAGCGTCTAGCTTGCTCCCCAATTGCGCAATTTCTGCAACGAACTGCTTGCCTGCTTACTTGCCTTGTGCAGTTCGGCGCGGGTTTGCGTCTTGCCCTTCGCGTCGTCTACTCCGCGAACCAGAAGCCGATGAAGTCGTGCTTGAACGCGCGGTAGGTCTGCATCTGGCATTCGTAGGCGAACTGGCGGATGAGCTGGCCGTCCGCGTCGTATTCTCCGAACACCTTGGAGATGCCGCTGTTGACGACGTACTCGCCATCGTCGGCGGAACCGTCGTCGAGGCGCTGAACGTTGGAGACGATGCTCGAATACGGTACGTCGAAAGACTCCACGAGCGTGAACGTGCGCGCGTTCTCGTCGACGAGGTAGCGGTAGGCGTGGCTCTTGTCGCCGACCGTGCCGTACATGTCGGTGCTCACCTCGTCGGAAAGCTCGGGTGCATAGCCCGCGCGCGTGCTGTTGGCCCAGTAGTTGTTGTCGTACATGAGCAGGTAGTACGTGCCCGGCTCCTCGCCCGCGCCGTCGTATTCCACGCTGTGCTGGCCGTACTGCGGGCTGAAATCTCCCTCTTGCTCGAGGCAGAAGTCCTCGTAGGGCGTTCCCTTCCAGAAGCCGGCGTCGCCGGCGAACCAGTCGATGGCCGGCTCTTCGTGCACGTCTCTTACCTTCATGATGGTGGACGTCTCGCGTGAGGAGACGATGATGGCGTCGTCGTCTTGCAGATACTGAATCGTGTTGAGGTGAATCCAGTCGTTTTCTCCCGCCTGCCAGAAGAACGTGTCCGTGGGGCCGA
Organism: uncultured Coriobacteriia bacterium; assembly: GCA_949283445.1. The sequence continues at coordinate 1,435 of CASDTD010000012.1, forward strand.
TGACGTGCGTGTACTTGTCGACGTAGTCGGCCATGAAATCGGTGAAGTCCAAAAGCTCGACGACTTCGCCCGTCTCGAGGTCGAGTTCGAGCACCACGTCCTCCACCGTCACGGCGTCGTCGTGTTCTGCCAGGACGACGAGCGTGGTGTCGCCGCTCATCTGCAGGTCGTGGTGCATGTCGTAGGCGCCGAGCTCGTAGACGCGCTTCACTCGGCCGAGCCCGTCGACGCGTGCGATGGCGTCGGATGCGCTGCAGACGAGCAGGTCGCCTCCATACGACAGGATACGGTCCAGGCCGTAGCCCTCCGTTTCCATCTCGTAGCGCAGCACGCCGTCGTCGTCGAAGAAGTAGGTGTAGCCGAGGTGGCCGTTCACGCGGACGAGCGCGTAGAGGCCGGGCGAGGGTGTGGCGTCGCTTTCCCCGTTGACGGAGGCGAGTTTCGTGGCGTAGCCGGATTCGGCGTCGGGCATGGAAAGCGAGAACGTCACGGTCTGGCGTTGCACGCCGAACTCGCCGGTGACGGCCAGCGTGACGTGGTTGACCTTGCCGGGGACGAGCCCGACGATCTGGAACTCGTGCTGCTTCGTGTATTCCCTGCCGCCGGATTTTTCCTGCAGTTGCTCGTCGAGGAAGACGTTTTGCGCGGTGCGCGTGAACGACGTGGTGCCGTCGGCCTCGATGGTGTAGGTGACCTTCGTTTCCAGGTCCGTGGCGAAGTAGAGGTACAGGCCGTTCGACCCGGTGCCGAAGGGGTTGAGAATGGCCAGCGGGTTCGATGCTTCCCATACGCGCTTGTCCTTGATGCCGCCGATGAGCTGGGCGATGCGGTCTTGCACGCCGGTGTCGTAATAGGTGAAGCCCTCTTCGTCGATTTCCGCCGGAACGAGCTGGGCGACGCGTAGCTCCGAGCCCAGGTCTGCGGCGTGCACCTCCAGGCCGAGCTCCTCGTCGCTGCCGAGCAACTCGCCGGTCTGCGTCGACCAGTCGGAACGCACCTGCTGTTCGGCGGCGGTGAAGGACTTGGCCACGGCCATGGTGACGGCGCCGGCCACGACGAGCACGACGGCGATGACGACGAGCA
>CASDTD010000013.1 GCA_949283445.1 uncultured Coriobacteriia bacterium
GCGCGGGCGATAGTGTCGTACATGACGTTGAGGCTGGACGAGCCGAAGACGATGCACTGCTCGGCACGTGCGCCGACCAGCGACGCCATGAGCTCGCGTGCTTCGGGCAACCCTGCCAAAACGCCGTAATTGCGGCAGTCCGTGCCGTCGCTTGCGCTGAGGTCGCTTGCGGAATTGACCGTGTCAAGCATCGGCAGGCTCAGGTCGAGCTGCTCGGAACTCGGCTTGCCGCGTGCCATGTTCAGGTCGAGGTTCATGGCGCGGTACTCGTCGAGCTGCTGTTTTAGCTGGTCGTGCAGGTCACGCAGTTCAGATGCGGTCATGTCGGCGTATTTGGTCATCGCACAGCCTCTCATGTTGGCAAACGGTTATCGAAAATGTGCGCCCATTATAGAACGGGAAGCCTATAATGCAGCTTGTATCTGTTCAGGGCGGGGTGAAAGTCCCCACTGGCGGTGAGCAGCTGTTCAGCTGTCAAGCCCGCGCGCTTCGAGAGAAGCTGGTCCAGTGCGATTCTGGAGCCAACGGTCACAGTCCGGATGAGAGAGCAGAAAGGAGCGGATTAGTATGTCCGACGTCTCTCAGGCTGCGCAGAGCCAAACTGCGCGTAAATCAGGGTGGAGCACGAGAAAGCTCGTCACGATGGCGCTTCTGGCGGCATTGTCGCTCATCCTATCGTTCATCGAGTTTCCCATCTTTCCCGCAGCGCCGTTTCTGAAGTACGACGCTTCGGCCGTCGTTGCGGCGTTTGCCGCGTTCGGTTTCGGGCCGGCGGCAGGCATCATCGTAGGCATTGTTTCTGCGGCGATCCACGGCTTGATTATGGGCGACCCGTGGGGTTCTCTGATGACCATTATCGTCGTCATCTGCTGGGTCTTGCCCGCCGGCCTCATGTATCGCTTCAAGCCCACGCGTGGCATGGCGCTTGCTGGCCTCATCATCGGCGGAGTCATCTCCGTTGCCGGCGCCGTGGTGGGCAACCTGCTCATCACGCCCATCTACACGGGCACCGACGTTCCCACGGTTATGGCAATGATCGTGCCCATCTTGCTTCCGTTCAACGCGCTCAAGGCTGTCATCAACATCATCTTGAGCTTCATCCTGTATGCTCCCGTGACGAAGCTTCTCAACAGGGGGTAAACGCTCGCCAGCATGTTCGGTCGGCACAAACACGAAACGGGAGACGAGCCCGCGCACGAGCATATCAGCCTGCGTGGGCTTGACGTCGTGTTCGACGGCGTCTCGTTTGCCTACAAGCAAGGCGATGCCGTCTTGCGCGATATAGACCTCACCATTCGCGCGGGGGAATTCGTCGCCGTGCTCGGCGCGAACGGCTCAGGCAAGTCGACGCTTGCCAAGCACGTGAACGGCTTGCTGACTCCAACGGCGGGCGAGGTGCGCATCGGCCCGTATTCGACGCTTGATGCCGGGCGCATTATGGATATGCGGCGCTGCGTGGGCATGGTGTTCCAGAACCCCGACAGCCAGACCGTCGCCTCCATCGTGCGCGACGATGTGGCCTTCGGCCCCGAGAACCTGGGGCTTGCGCCAGAGGAGATTTCCGCGCGCGTTGATGCGGCGCTTGCGACTGTGGCGATGTCCGACCATGCATGCGATGAGGTCTACAGCCTGTCCGGCGGGCAGAAGCAACGCATCGCCATCGCGGGCGCGCTTGCCATGCGTCCCGACATTCTCGTGCTTGACGAGCCGGGCGCCATGCTCGACATGCGCGGCAGGCGCGGCATCACGCGCGTCGCGCACGAGGTCAACGCTGCCGGGCTTACTGTGATCTTGGTCACGCACTTTATGGAAGAGGCGCTGGGGGCAGATCACATCGTCGTGCTCGACCACGGGCGCATCGCCTTGGAGGGCACGCCGCAAGAAGTGTTCACCGACGCGAAACGCCTGCGTGAGCTGCGCCTGGAGCTGCCGTTTTCCGTGCGTCTGGCCGAGCAGCTGCACGAACGCGGCGTCGAGGTCGGCATCGGGCTGGACGAAGAGGTGCTGGAGGAGGAGCTATGCCGCTTGTATTCGAAGGCGTGAGCTACTCCTATGGCGACGACCATCTGGCGTTGCGCGATATAGACCTGCGCATCGAAGACGGGGAATTCGTCGGGCTCGTCGGCCATACAGGTTCGGGCAAGTCGACGCTCACGCAGCTTATGAACGCGCTCATACTTCCCACGAAAGGCCGTGTCACCGTGGGCGGCATGGACACGGCGCAGCGGTCGTTGCGCCGCCGTATCAGGGAGCGCGTGGGGCTTGTGTTCCAGTATCCCGAAAGTCAGCTGTTTGCCACGACGGTGGCAGAAGACGTCGCATTCGGCCCGAAGAACCTCGGCCTTTCCGCTGACGAGGTCGAACGTAGGTGCCGTCGCGCCTTGGAGCGCGTCGGGTTTGCCTACGACGAGTTCGCGCAGCGCAGCCCCTTCGAGCTTTCCGGCGGGCAGAAGCGGCGCGTCGCGCTGGCGGGCGTGCTGGCCATGGAACCGCAGGTGCTCGTGCTCGATGAGCCCGCCGCGGGCATGGACCCGCAGACGGTGGAGGAAATCCGCGGTCTTTTGCGCACGTTCAACGACGAAGGGCTCACCATCGTCCTCGTGTCGCATTCCATGGACGACGTGGCGCAGCTATGCAGTCGTGTCATTGTCATGAACGGCGGGTCCGTGTTTTTGCAGGGCACTCCGGCACAGGTGTTTTCCGAAGAGCACGCCGCCGAGCTGCGGCGCATAAATCTGGGGCTTCCTCGTGCGACGAAGTTTGCAATAGAATTAGCGCACAAGGGGCTCGAGCTCGAGGGGCCCATTCTCGATTCCGAACAGTTGGCCGCTGCGCTCGCGGGCGCCTTGCGAAAGGGAAGCTCAACCCGATGACTGATATCTCTCCTGAACTGGACAGCCTGTCCGTCGCGCTTATCGGAACTGCCATCGACCTGCTGGAAAGCGGCGATGCCATTCCCGTCATGTTGGCCACTGACACCGAAGACGGCTTGCTCACCTTCGAAGATGACACGCCTGATGGGTGTTACCGCGCGGCCTGCGAGCATGTGGGCGAGCTTGGCGCGGCGTGCACGCGCTATGCGCTGCTCTACGACGGGTTCGTGCAAGAAGACGAGGCCGATGAGGGGCATGCGGCGCTGCTGTTCGAGTTCGCGGAACGTGGCATGGACAATGCCTGGAGCGGCTACGTCCTCTATCGCCGCGCCGATGACGGCGGCATCGAGGTAACTGACCC
>CASDTD010000014.1 GCA_949283445.1 uncultured Coriobacteriia bacterium
GGGGCCGCTCTTACGGCTGTAAGTCCCGGATGGAGTGGCCCGCGCCTCTCGGCGCCGGCCGTCCGGATGCGCCCCGGCTGTAAGGTGTCCGGGGCGTCTTCGAAAGAATTCAGAAAAGATCGGTTCGAGGGATTCGCCCGGTCTCTTTCCCCCGGGCGGGGCCCCTCCATGTGATCGCTTCAAAGAACTCGTTGGCTTGTATCACTTGTTCAAACAGTATCCGGTTTTCAAGGTTCTGGGGCGGCCCTCCGAGGGCCCGTCCCCGCCCCGCCGTTCGGTTGCCCTCATCAGCGGCGCGAGGAAGTATATTACCCACTTCCCCGCGGGGCGTCAAGCGATTTCCGGAACTTTTTTCGGAAAAATTTCGACTTTCTTCCGAAACGCTATGATTGTTTACATGTTTCCGCAGGTCAGAGCATAAAAATGGCCCCTGCGCCAAGCAGGAGCCATTTCTCATGTGTTCTCGTTAAGCGGACTTTCGTCCAGAAAACGCGCTTGAAAGCGCTTACCTTTTTCTCCGGGCTGCAGCCTGCATCTCGAACGCTTCCCAGCGCCTCGACGACATTGCGCTCCGCACGCGTGAACGCCGCCGTCTTGCTCGCGTCGCTATTAGTACGGCTGGTAGTCCTTGCCGATTACCACCAGAAGCGTTCCCGTATAGTTATAGCGCGCCGCGCTGCGCACGACCCTGCCCTGCCTCATATCCGAAGCCAGGAGCTCGGCGAGGTCTTCGTCATTAGTGTCTTTGTATATCACCAGCGTCTCGTCATACACGAACTGGGCCGCGTTGCCCGTGTCTATGACATCCCAGCCGATTCTCTTGAGCTCCTCTTCGCAGTCTGCGCCGACACCCGACACGCCGACGCCGTTCCATATCGTGACCGTTGCCCCCGTGCGCATGGACTCATAGCTCGCGAGCTCGTTTTGCGTCGCGACAGGAGACATGCCGTTGCTCGTGCGGGTCACGATCGTGCGCCATGAATCCGTGTTTATCTCGGAATAGGTCGTGCCACCGTCGTTTTTCTGCTCGACAGGAGCGTTGGCTTGATAGATATGAGCCGCGTCGATGCCGTGCAGCCCTTCGAAAAGCGTCTGCGCCTCTTGCTCGGTGATATCCGTGCTCATGCAGGTGATGAACAGCGAGGCCATACTGGAAACGCCCTCGCTACTGGTCCCGAACATTTTCCTGCATACCGAAGATGCCAGCGCGGGCGCATCCGCCGTGTTCGCGTCCACGTCGAGCGGGGCAAGCGTTTCTTTCATGCGGTTCAACCCCGCATCGTTGAGCTCGGCGTAATGCGAGACATCGACACTTGCCAGACGTTCCACCGCCGTGACGACCAGGGCGTCGCCCTGCCCCGCATCGCCCTCTAGGCCAAACGCCTGTTGCAGAGTCATTTCCCCATACCCATCAAGATAGACGCGCGTGTCAACGGGAATCCAGAGGAAGGAAATGCTCTGATCGTCCAGATCGACGCGAACCAAAGCGACATCGGTAAGCCCCCCGCGCCCAGCCTCGGCCGAGGAGGCGTCCGTCTTCACGAGCGTCGCCCAATAATCGTCAGAACTGTCTTCGGGCTCTACCAGCACCTGCGAAAGAGCGTCCATGTTCAAATCGACCCGCAGCGCGTTGCGCACCGTCATCTGATATACAAACGCACCGACCGCCGTCGCGAGCGCGAGCGCGGCGATGACGACCACAACGATCAACGCGATGGTTTTACGCGGAATCTTGCTTGCGCCCGAAGAGCTGCGCACATAATCGCCCTTGCGCGACGAGCCGCCCACGCGTCCGGGACTGTGTCCCCTTCTGCCACGCTCGTTTCCGAACTGGAGCCCCTTGCGGCTTTTCGGGTCTCCGCCGGGCAGGTTCATAGACTTTCGACCGACCCCGCTCAAATCGAGGCCGTTGTTCTTCTTATGTCCAAACGCCATGTGCCGTATCTTTCCTTATGAAGCGCGCAGATGCGCTAGAACACGGCATCGGCCAAGACGCGCTGAACGTCGGCACCCAGCGAGCGAAGTTTGTCTTCATACCCCTCGTAACCGCGGTCGATGTGATGGATGTTGTCCACAATCGTCTGACCGTCGGCAACCAAGCCGGCAAGCACCAACGCCGCGCCGCCGCGCAAATCCGTAGAACTGACAGGAGCGCCCGAGAGCTTCTTGACGCCGGAAATGAGCGCATGGTGACCGTCTATGCGGATATCAGCCCCCATGCGGGACAGCTCTGCAGCGAACATGAACCTGTTCTCGAAGACGTTTTCGGTGATGATGGAATCGCCCGACGCCAACGCAGCGAGCACCATGAACTGCGCTTGCAGGTCGGTGGGAAACCCGGGATGCGGCAGCGTTTGGATGTCGATGGGGAGCAGCCCCGATGAACGCTCGACGGTAATCGCATCGTCGGTGATCATGAGGTCGCAGCCCATCTGCTGCAGCTTCTTGAGCGCCATGGACAAAAATTCGGGGTCGATGCCCTCGACAGTTACCGGACCGCCGGAAAGCGCGCCGGCAACCAGGAAGGTGCCCGCCTCGATGCGGTCGCCCACCGTGCGATGGTGCGTCGGGTGCAGCTCGCTTACGCCGTGGATGATGATATTCGGCGTGCCCGCGCCCTCGATGTGCGCGCCCATGCTGTTGAGGAAATTGCACAAGTCGGCAATCTCGGGCTCGCAGGCAGCATTGCGGATGACCGTCGTGCCTTGCGCGCACACGGCGCCCATCGTGAGGTTCTCAGTCGCGCCGACGCTGGGAAAGTCGAGGAGTACTTCCGCGCCCTTCACACCGTTGGGCGTCGTCGCCTCGATGTAGCCGTGATCCATGTTGAACTCGACGCCAAGGGCCTCGAGACTCGAGATGTGCATGTCGAGCTTGCGCGAGCCAATCTGGCAGCCGCCCGGCATGGCAACATGCGCACGGCCGAAGCGCGTGATGAGCGGCCCCAAGATGGAGATAGACGCGCGCATCTTCGCCACAAGATCGTACGGCGTTTCGTACGACGTCAGATTGCTCGTGTCAATGAAGATGGTGTGCTCGTCAAGACCGCGCTCGGGGCCGTGTGTCACCTTAGCGCCGAGAACGGTAAGGACTTCTTCCATCGTCGCCACATCGGAAATGAGCGGGACGTTGTCCAGGCGAGTCTCGCCCGCCGCCATAACGCTGGCCGCCATGAGTTTGAGGGCGGAATTCTTCGCTCCGCCAATTTTTACCGTGCCCGTAACGGGATTGCCGCCACTGACGACGATTACTTCACGTGAATCCATGCTTGCCTCTCTCTAGGTACGAAAGAAAAGTTTAGCATGTGGCACGCGGGGAAATTTGGAAATGCTATGTTGCTTGAAGTTTGGTAGAAGGATGACGTAGAGCGGGTGCCCGAAAGCGCAGACGTGTTGCCTGACGACATTTCCAGCCTTCAAAGCCACAGAATCACACGCTTGCGCATAGGGAGCCACATAGGAAGGATGCACTGGGAGCGATTGGAATTGCGGATGACCTTCTGGCGCGCCCAGGGGGATTCGAACCCTCGACCGTCGGATTAGAAGTCCGGTGCTCTATCCAGCTGAGCTATGGGCGCGCTGCGGCACCACATTGTAGCGCAAGCGGCCCGGCTGCACACCGGTCACTTGCAAGCTTCCTGCAAACGTTCCAAGCCGAAAAGCGCCGCGCCCACGGCGCCCACGATTTCGGGCTCCTCGCAGATGTACAGCTTCTCTTTCCCGAGCAACTCTTCAACCGCCGCCACCACGCCCGGGTTTTTCGCCACGCCACCGGTCATCATGAAGCCAGGCTCGAGGCCGACGCGCTTCATGAGCGAAAACGCTTTGCCCGCAATCGCCGCGTGCACGCCATGCGCGATGTCTTCCTTGTCGACGTTGTTCGCGATAAGCGAGATAACCTCCGACTCCGCGAACACCGTGCACATGGAGCTAATCTCCACGTCATGCTTTGACTCGAACGAGAGCGGCCCCAACTCCGCTATGTCGACCTCGAGCGTACGGGCCATCGCCTCGAGGAAACGACCCGTGCCCGCCGCACATTTGTCGTTCATGACGAATTCCGCGACCTCGCCTTTTGCGTCGAGACGTATTGCCTTGGAATCCTGTCCGCCGATATCGAGAATCGTACGCACGTCGGGGTTGAAATACCAGGCGCCCTTGCCGTGACAGGATATTTCCGTAACGTCTATATCCGCAAACTCGACCGAAACGCGCCCATAGCCCGTCGACACCGTGAGCGCGAGGTCATCTGCCCCAATCCCCGCTTTCGCAAGCGCCGCGTCACGGGCGCGGGCAGCAGAATCTGAAGCGCGTGCCCCCGTGCGGATGACTTCGCTTGCCACGAGCTTTCCGTCGCCATCGAGAATGGCCACGTTCGTGGACGTGGAGCCCGAGTCTATTCCCAACACGTACATGGCATCGCCTTTCCTTCGAGCATAAGCGAGCGGAGCAGCGTCGATTCCCTTGAGCGCGCGCAGAGACTCTGCGAACGCCTCAACACGAGTGCGAATCTGGCCGCTTGACTGCCGCGTGACGTCAGTCTCCAGCTTGAGAACAGGCACATCCGCGTTTTCGTGAAGATACGCATACTCATATGAGTAGATATCGCAGAACTTGACGGTGTGGTACACGAGTCCATCCACCTGTTGCAGCAGCCCTTCGACGCGTTGTTGCCGGGCGGTGATATCGCCCTCGCGCACGCAGGGAGTCTGGTCGAGCAGCCGTCCGGCATATGCACCTATGAGCTCTTCGTCGTCGAGCTCGTCGAGCTCGGCTCGCGTCGCGCCGACTTCACGCGGCCCACCGACGCACGTGAGGTCAGCCACGACTTCCAGTCCCGCATCTTCGAGCACACGGTCAAGAGAAGCCTTGTGGCGCGCACCGAGCAGGGCGACGCGCGGCCTGCCAGGGCGTCGCGCCGCTTCCTGCTGCGCCTGCTGGCCTGCAAGCAAGTCGACCAGGCATTCGCGCCTGAAAGCGTTGCCCGAATGCTCTTGATAGCGCCTCATGAGCTCCTTGACGCTTTCGGCGAACAGGCGCTTTGCCGCCGCACTGTTCGAACGTGGCAAATCGAGCAAGAAGAAGAACTTGTCCGGGTACTGCTTCTCGAGCACATCGAACAGACGCCGCACCGAATCGCAGCACGTGGTGAGCACCAGGCCATCGTATTCTCTCGAGCTGAAATCCTCGAACACGCCTTTCACGTACGAGCACAGGTTCGGGTGCATGCTCGCATCTGCACGATCGAACGTCGCGGCCCGTGGCTCGACGCGAACCGGGTTGGCCCCAAGCGCGACGAGCAGCTCGACAGGCGTGTACTTGCACACGTACCCAATCATGCGCGCCCACCCTCTTCGAGCAGCTCGAGAAATGCTTCGAAGCGCGTTTTGGTCTGGCCGTCTTGGCTGCTGCGACGGTCGATGGCGTCTCCGTCCAGCGCAAGCATGGGCACGCCCTTCTCCCGCATGCGCTCCTTCAGCAGCTGCACGCCGCCACTCGACTGCTTGCAACCCCAGTGACAGAAATCGACAACGCCGTCGCATTCGTATTCATCGACAAGGCGCTCGACGGCATCCACTTTGCGGGCGAAACTGCCGTTATACAGGTTGCAGATCATCTTGCGAGCAAGCGCCTCGAGCGGATGATCCACGTCCAGCGGCTCGATGTAATCGAGATTGAAATCGTCGACGGCAATGGAAAGCCTGTCGTTGTAATTGAGGTAGCCAGAAAGGCTCGGCTGCGCGTACGGCGTGAGATGCACCCACATCAAGCGCACGCCGTCATCTTGCGGATACGTCTCGACGTCCTTTTCAAGCAGCTCGAAAAACTTCAAAGCCCATGGGCTGCCAATGCTCAGATGCGTGGCGAATATCATGAACAGGCGCAACGTGAGCGTGTCGGGATATCGGTGCGTTTTGCGCTTGCGCAGAAAAGAGAGGTACAGCTCCTTGGAGCGGTTTTCCCGCACCAGCGCCGCCTTGAGCGCATCTTCGTCATACGGCCTGCCCGTCCATTCCTCGAGCGTGCCGATGAGCCCCTCGAGCTGGGAGACAACGTAGCGAAGCCCCTCTTCGCTGTTTTCGTTGGGAATATCGAGCAGGACCGTCGGGACCTGCGAGCGCCAGGCAAGGTGCCGAAACGTGTTCACATTGCCGTCGCAGACCATCGAAGTCGTGATGCCGCCGACGGGCCGGGGCACGATGCCCGTCTCGCAGGCGCCAAGGAAACACTTGTGATACGAGCACAGCGTCGACGAGATGCCGCAGGCCTCGCACGCATCGATGAGCGTGTCCTCGATCCAGAACCCCGAAAGATACGAAGCGAGCGCTTCGACCGAAATACTGGAAAGCCCGAACGAGGAGATGAGCTCAACGGGCGCAAATATGTTCGTCCAGACAAACGAGCCCGGCTCTTCAAGAGCATCGGCGACCTCTTTGATCGCCATGTGGTTGAGGAAACGGTAGGCCTTGGGCATGTTTCGGTCGGCAAGATGGGCGGTTCTGAAGCTCTCCGCATGCAGCCCGAGACGGATGAGCTTGGCGGCGCGCTGTGGGTTGCGAGCAAGCGTTTTCGCGACCATGCCGCCGTATGTACGTGCTACGTCCATGTCTTAATCTAAAAAGGCGAACGCCTATTTCCCCTGCGCCTTGAGGGCTTTGACCGTCTCGACCGTCTGTCGAAGCGTCACGTCTATCTCGTCTTCGACTTCCTTGAGCCGGGCGAGGTCTTCGATGACGTGACGGTCGACCGTCCCCTGGCTGCGCGCCAGAGAACGGCGCAGGCGCGTGTCCACGTCCACCAGGCGCTTTTTGAGGCCGACCATGTCAAGCCCCATGCGCGCGAGATGCTCGGACGACCCCGCCTGCTCGCTTTTCTCGTACAGCTGCAAGATGAACTGGCTGATGGACAGCCCACGTGCCGTGGCGTCTTCGGCAATCTTGTCCTTGACGCTGGGCGGGCACGAGATGTTCAGCCTGCCAGTATGGTATTCGCTATCCTTCTTTTTTCTCATGTCCTTCACCGGCCATCATGTGGACGACATGCTCGAACTGGTCGTAAACACCTTCCCAGTTCTCCTCTGCGGCCTTCTTGCTGCCCGGAAGATTCACGACGAGCGTCCTGCCCCGCTGCATGCAGATGGCACGCGAGAGCATGGCACGACGAGTTTTGGTCATGGAATAGGCGCGCATGGCCTCGGCAACGCCGGGAACCTCGCGGTCGCACACCTTGCGCGTGGCTTCGGGCGTGACATCGGCCAACGACAAGCCGCTGCCGCCGCAGGTCAAGACCACGTCGACGCCGGCATCGCACGCATCGACAATGGCATCTGCGATCTGGTCGACATTGTCTTTCACCACGACATGACTTACAACCGTCCAGTCCTGCTGCACGATGAGCTCTGCCAGACGCGCGCCTGCCGTGTCCTGCTCGATAGAGCGGGTCGTCGAGCAGGTGATGATGGCGAACTTGATATCCACGGCTCTACTCCCTCGTCCAAAGTCCGGTCCTGCCGCCTTCCTTGCGCAGTAGGCGAATATCGCAAATCTCCATGCCACGGTCGACGGCCTTGCACATATCATAAACGGTGAGCAGGGCGATTGAAACGCCGGTGAGCGCTTCCATCTCGATACCGGTTTTGCCGGTGACGCCGGTGGTCATGACGGCGTGGATACCCACGCGCCCGTCTTCGCGTTCCCCCGCGAGCACTGGCTCGAGCTCGCATTTCGATTTGGTGATGTTGAGCGGGTGGCACATGGGGATGAGTGTGCTTGTCTGCTTGCACCCCATGATGCCCGCGACGCGCGCGCAGGCGAGAACGTCGCCTTTGGCGGCACGCCCCTCGACAATCATGTCCAGCGTGTCCGGGTGCATGAAAATCCAGCCCTCGGCGATGGCCTGGCGCTTCGTGTCGTCTTTCTCCGAGACATCAACCATGCGCACGACGCCGTTTTCGTCGACGTGACTCAAGTGCCCGTCTCGGGCTTCCTCGTTTTCAGATATGCCTGCGGCAAGACCGCCGGGTCTTTTATCTTCGGTCATAAGTCGCTCCTAACCGCCAATCTGGCTCATGCGGCGCACCGTGCCGCGCTCCTCGTGATGCTCGTCGGGCTTGATGCCGATGGCATCTTGAATGTCCCTGACAACGGCGTCGTCGTCTTTCGTCCTCAGCGCCTTGCGAACGTCGATTTCGCGGTCGCTGAACAGACAGGGGCGAATCTTGCCGTCAGCCGTCAGACGAATCCTGTTGCACGACGCGCAGAAATGATTCGACATGGCGCTGATGAAGCCGACCGTGCCCTGCGCGCCCGGGAACTTGTAGTAAACCGCCGGACCGCTGCCACCCGGAGCGCCGTCTTTGGAGACGGCCTCAAGCGGTGCGAGGCCATTTTCAGCAGCACGGGCGTTGATGATATCTCTGAGCTCCTGAGCAGGCATGACGTCCTTTTCCGTCCACCCGGCGCCGGTGCCGCCGGAGCTTTCGCCCACGGGCATGTACTCGATGAAGCGGACGTGCAGCGGGCGATCCACCGAAAGGCGGGCGAACCCGAAGAAGTCCTGGTCAAGACTGCGCACCGCAACGGCATTGATTTTGACAGGCGCAAAGTCATATTCCAACGCCGTGTCGATGGCGGCAAAGACGTCCTCGATCTTGCCACCGCGCGTGATGTAGGTGTACTGGATGGGGTCGAGCGTGTCCATCGAGATGTTCACACGCGACAGGCCCGCCTCCTTGAGGTCGGCCGCCATGCGCGGGAGAAGCACGCCGTTCGTGGTAAGCGAAATGTCCTCGATTTCCGGAATCGCATTGATGTCGCGAATAAGGTCAACGACGCCTTTGCGCACCAGCGGCTCGCCGCCCGTCAGGCGCACTTTGCGAATGCCGACCTTCGTGGCAAGGCGCACGAACCGGCCAATCTCTTCGATGCGCAAAATCGTCTCGTGCGGCTGCCACTGCACGCCCTCCTCTGGCATGCAGTAGATGCAGCGCAGGTTGCAGCGATCGGTAAGCGAAATGCGCAGGTATTCGATTCTGCGCCCGAACTTGTCTTCCATGCGAGCTTCCCCGTCTCAGGCCCGGCCGCGCCCCGCAGCGCGCGGAACGACTTTCCAGCCGGCGTATTATAGTTGCTGGACGATGATACTACATGCACAGCGTTTTCCAAACGGGGACAGCCTGCCACGTCATCGATTCGAAACCGAAGGCCTTAGCGCTCGATGTGCGCGAGTTCGCAAAAGTAGGCAGCAACGTCTTCGAAATCTTCGAGCCCGAACACGGGCTTACCCTCGGCGCGCACCGAGACGGCGAGCTCTTCGTCGTCGGTGATGAGCGCGATGCGCTCCTCGGGGCTGAGCTTGGGCCCTTTGCCCGTTGCCTTGCGCGAGAGCTCGACCGCGCCTTCGGCCGCGGCCCGAAAGCCCTCGACGATGACGAGGTCGACCGTGTCGGGCAAAAGCGCCACGAGCTCGTCGCGCGTGGCTTCGCGTTCGGGCGTGCTCACGAACATCGCGTACTGAGATGATGCGGACAAAATGACGGGGTTGGCGCCAGCCTGCTCGTACTTCCAGCTGTCCTTGCCCTCTTGGTCGACGCCGCCGGGAGCATGCCCGTGGTGCTTGATGACCGCCACCGACAGGCCCCAGCCCGACATGATCTGCACGACCTTCGTGAAAAACGTGGTCTTGCCGGAATTCGACCAACCCGTGACCGTGATGACCGGAAACCCGTTCATGTTTCCTCCCCTTGGCGCGCGAGGTTATTTGCCCAGCCTCTTAAGCAGGTAGGGAACCTTCGCCTCGAAATCAACGCCGTACCAGTTGTGGTCTTCGTGGGAAAGCGTCTCCTTGATGCTTTCCACCGTATAATCTGCCGCAATGGCCAGCGATTCGTCAAGCGGTTTGCCATTCATGAGCGCACCGACAACGGTTGACGAGAACACATCGCCCGTGCCATGGAAGCGCGCGTCGACGAGCTCGTTGAAGTAGGAGAAGTATTCGTCCGCCTCGCTGTCATAGCCATAGACGCCGCAGGTGCCCGGCTCCAAGCTCACGCCGGTGAGCACGGCCTTCTTCGCGCCGAGCCCGACAAGCCCCTCGAGCAGGTCCTTGACGTAGGCCTCATCGTAGTTGCCTTCTTCCTTGTACTCTTTGCCGAGCATAAAGGAGGCTTCGGTGATGTTGGGGTCGATGATGTCCGCCTTCGAGCAGACGACCGCGCCCATCGCGCGGGCGAATTCCGGTGTGAAGCCCTTGTACAGCACGCCGTTGTCGGCCATGGCAGGGTCGACGAAGATGAGCGTGTCCGGCTTGCGGTGCTCGTCGAAGAAACGGCTGACAATCTCGAGCTGCTCGAAGGAACCGAGATAGCCCGTG
>CASDTD010000015.1 GCA_949283445.1 uncultured Coriobacteriia bacterium
ATGTTTGCGCTCGGGCTCGATGCCCTCGGGGTCGACGTCCTCGATGCCGGCGGCCTCGCGCTCTGCACGAGCGGCATCCAGCGCCGCGAGCTCTTCTTTCGTGCGGCCCGTCCACGTGGGCTCGATGCCCTTGGCCGCGTCCATGCGGGCGGCGATGACACCCGGGATGATGTAGGCAAGCCAGCAGGCAATAGCGCCCCACAGGTTGATGCCCAAGAAGCTCGCGTTGTCGCCGGGGCCGACGTCCATGAAGGAGAGCGCGTCCGGAGCGACGACCTCAATGACGCCGATGGCCATGCCAATCCAGAACGCCAGCATGAAGCCGAGCTTCGTGGGCTTGATGCCCTTGCGGCCGTGCATGAGGAAGATGGGGCCCAAACCCATGATCATCGTGCCGGAAATGGTCGTCGCGGCAAGCACCGACGTACCCATGATCATAGGTAAGTTGCCCACGATGCCGAACACGACCATCCAGACGATGCCGACGATGCGCGGGTTATGAGCGAGCGTCTTGCCCAGGATGCCCGGCAGGTCACGCGCGGTAAGCTTGCCCAGCGACGTGAACGTGGAGTCGAGCGTGGAGCCCGCCGTCGTGATCATGATGAAGGATATGACGAAGAACGCCACGATGCCCAGGCTCTGCGCGACGATGACGGGAGCGTCGTTTCCGCTGGTCATCATATCGTTGAGGTAGGCATGCACGCCGATGAAGCCGAAGAGCACGATACACACGAAGCCCAGCAGACCAGACCACACGAAGCACTTCAGCATCTTCTTCTCTTCGCAGATGAAGCCGCGGTCGGTGAGCACCGCATCATGGAAGCCGTAGGACAGGCACTGCAAACCCGCGCCGATGATGAAGTCCACGCCGCCTTCCATCGTCCAGCTGCCGGAGGTGACCATGGCAGCGACGCCGTCCATGGGCACGACCCACACCAAGATGATGATGAGCAGGATGCCGAACAGGATGGCCTGGGCAATGTCGGTGATGATGGAGCTGCGCAGGCCGCCCCAACAGCAGTACGCCACGGTGATGGCCGTGAACAGAAACGCCGCGATGATGAACGGCGCGCTGCCCGAGCTGCCGTAGTAGGAGCCGATGACCGAGGTGTTGGACCAGACCTCGTTGAACAGGCGGATGAGAATGGCGGCGGAAAAGCAGAACGCGGCCACGACGCCGTAGTTTTCCGTCAAGAAGCTCACCATGCCCTTGGCGGCGAACTTGCGGCGCAGGCGGTAGAGCGCATAGCCCGTCAGCGGGATGCACAGCCAGTACACCGCATAGCCAATCGCGCCGACGAAGCCGTATTCAGCGGCCTGATTGGCGACGTTAGTGACCGACTTGGCGAAAATCCACGAGATGAAGATAGACGCCGTGATCATCCACGGGTTGGCTGCATGCCCTTTCTTGTCCTCACCGCGGAAAAACCCGCCCAGCGTCACCGTGCGCGGAGAAATCGCGAACATGATGATGCCGTACACAATCAGGAATCCCCAAAAGAAGATGCCTGTGGTCTCATCTACCATAAGACGGCTCCCCTTCCCCTCTTCACTTGCCTTCACATCCCAGACGTGTCTGGTAAGCGGTATTTGTCTCTATTGGATTAAATCCTATAGCTGTATAAAACATTTACTACGGAAGTGCAAGTGTGAGTTCGAGGAAAAATCTGCGGTCGGCGCAAACAGGCGCGCACAAGAAGCGGCAGCAGCGCCCGGGCGACAAGGGGCCAGCGTGACAGATGCCCTGGGCGCCTGTCACGGCGTGCCCACTACTCCCCTTGCACCAGCGTGCCCTCGCAGCTGGAGCCCTGCCCCGCCGTGCAGGCATAGCAGTGGTTGCCGAACACGATCGCGCGCTTCAGGGGCATATCGGGGTTGTCGCGGTAATCCTCGATGGTGAGGCCGCGCCCCTGATACTTCTGGGGCAGGCCGACCGCCTGGTTGAAGTCGCAGTCGTAGATGCGCCCGTCGTAGCCCACGGAAATCTGCTTGCGGCACATCATGTTGTCCGCCGCTTCCTCGTTGAAGGCGTCCATGAGCAGGTCCATGTAATCGTCGAAGTCTCCCACCTCGAGCAGGTGCACACCGTAACGCCCGATGGGGCAGTTGGCGATGGCGAAGAGCTGGTTGAACTTGATGCCGTAGTCTTCGTCCAAACGGCGTTTGTACATAGCCTCCAGG
>CASDTD010000016.1 GCA_949283445.1 uncultured Coriobacteriia bacterium
CCAAGAAATACGGCGTGGCCGTGAAATGCGCGACCATCACCCCCAACGCCGCGCGCATGGAGGAATACGACCTCAAGCAGATGTGGAAGAGCCCCAACGGCACCATCCGCGCCCTGCTCGACGGCACGGTCTTTCGCGCCCCCATCACGGTCAAGGGCATCGAGCCCTACGTGCGCACCTGGAAAAAGCCCATCACCATCGCGCGTCATGCCTACGGCGACGTTTACAAGAACACCGAGCTGCGCATCCCCGGCCCGGGCAAGGTGGAGCTCGTCTACACCGCCGCCGACGGGCATGAAGAGCGCGCGCTCGTGCACGAGTACGCCGGCGCGGGCGTGGCGCAGGGCATGCACAACCTCGACGAGTCCATCGAGGGCTTCGCACGCAGCTGCTTTTCCTACGCGCTCGAAACCAAGCAGGACCTGTGGTTCGCCACGAAGGATACCATCTCGAAAATCTACGACCACCGCTTCAAAGACATATTCGCCGATATCTACGAGGCCGAGTATAAAGAGCAGTTCGAGGCCGA
Organism: uncultured Coriobacteriia bacterium; assembly: GCA_949283445.1. The sequence continues at coordinate 530 of CASDTD010000016.1, forward strand.
TGGCATCGAGTACTTCTACACGCTCATCGACGACGCCGTGGCGCGCGTCGTGCGCAGCGAGGGCGGCTTCATCTGGGCCTGCAAGAACTACGACGGCGACGTCATGAGCGACATGGTGTCCACCGCGTTCGGCTCGCTTGCCATGATGACCTCCGTGCTCGTCTCGCCCCACGGCTGGTGGGAATACGAGGCCGCGCACGGCACCGTGCAGCGCCACTATTACAAGCACCTCAAGGGCGAGGAGACCTCCACGAACTCAGTGGCGACGATCTTCGCCTGGAGCGGCGCGTTGCGCAAGCGCGGGCAGCTCGACGGCAACGAGGCGCTTATGGCGTTCGCCGACAAGCTGGAGCGGGCCACCCTCAGCACCATCGAAGCCGGCGAGATGACCGGCGATCTGGCCGCCATCACCACGCTCGAGCATGTGACGAAGCTGAACACGCAAGACTTCATCGCGGCTATCGCGAAGCGCCTGCAGGCGATGTAGAGTAAACGGGCAAGTTCCGCACAAGCTGCACAGCCGGTGCCCTCTCACGGGGTGCCGGCTTTTTGTTTGCGGTCGCCTGAGAAAACCGCCACGGCCGCAAACGAGGCAGGAAACGACGAAGGCGCCAGACCCGTGCAGGCCAGCGCCTTCTCTTCTCAAGTTATGACAATCCGCAGGCACGAACGCCTGCAAAAGCAAGCATTAGTGCGTGAATTCCGCGACGTGGTGGTCTTGTTCCCACAGCTTCTCTGCCGTGGGGATCCAATTCTTCGCGTACTCGTCGCAGCGTGCGCACAGCATCTCGGCCGTCTCCTCGCCCTCCAAGTTGGAAGAATGCGCGCCGGTCTTCTTGATGATGTCGCGCAGCAGCTCCGGGTTTTCCAACATGGGGCAGGGCCTGAGCATGTTGTCGTTGAACGGCTGCCCGTCGTGATAGGCCATGAACAGCGGGTTTTGCAGCGCCTGCAGCAAGCTGACCTCGTGGATGTTGGAATCGCTGAAGTGGATGAACACGCAGGGGTCCACGTCGCCGTTGGCGTTGATGTGCAGGTAGCGGCGCCCGCCGGCGATGCAGCCCTGCACGTACTGGCCGTCGTTTTGGAAGTCCATCGGGAAGATGGGCTTAGTCTCGCGGAACTTGCGGATCCTGTGGTACATGCCCTCACGCTGCTCCGGCGTGCACATGAGGTGCTCGTTGGCATCGGAGCCGACGGGCATGTAATGGAAGTACCAGATGAACAGCGCGCCCCAGCTGATGATGTCGTCCATGTACTGTTCGCTGGAGACAGCCTCGTAGTTTTCCGAGGTGTAGCAGCAGGAGATGCCGAAGGGCAGGCCCTTGCTCTTCAGCAGGCGCATGGCGTTGTCGATGTGCTCGTAGACACCCTCGCCACGGCGGAAGTCCGTGGTCTCCATGTTGCCTTCCTGGCTGATGGCGGGAATGAAGTTCTTGACGCGCAGCATGTCGTCGGCGAACTGCTCGTCGATAAGCGTCGCGTTCGTGAAGCACAGGAAGATGCAGTCGTCGTGCTTTTCGCACAGGCGGATGAGGTCGGCCTTGCGCACCAGCGGCTCGCCGCCCGTGTAGATGTACATGTAGACGCCGAGCTCTTTGCCCTGGCGGATAATGTCGTCGATGTCCTCGTAACTCAAGTTGAGCTTGTTGCCGTAATCGGCCGCCCAGCAGCCCTTGCAGTGCAGATTGCAAGCAGACGTCGGGTCGAGCAAGATGGCCCACGGAATGTTGCAGCCGTACTTTTCGCGCAGCTCGATCTGCTTGCCGAACCCCTTGACGTTGACGTTGACGAAGAAGTTGGTGATGATCGTGTCCAGAACATCCGGGTCGAGGTCTTTCAGCGCGCGCATCACGAGCTGATAGACGTTCGATTCGGGGTTGCCCATGCGCTCGTCGATGGCTTTGACCTGGGAGGGAAAGAGCTTCTTCCCGAACGTGTCGATGAGCTTCACCAGACGCGGAATGGCCTTATCGGGGTTCGAGTGCACCATCTTGAGAATGGCGCGGATCCCGGCTTCTGTGAGTTCCTCTTTCATGAGTCCTACTTTCCTGTTCGCGTTACTGCCGAGGCTAAGGAGGCGGCGCGGCCAGCTTGTCCAGACAGCAAAGCAGTTCCCCAATCTATTGTCTGCTGCGTAAAATAGCATACATCTGTCTGCAAACAACAACCCAACCAGGCAAGTGTTGCTTATTTGACATTCTTCGGCGCAACTATGCTGCAAATGTTTGTCATGCTTTGTCGCTGACAACACAATCGGGCGAAAAACGACCTGGAGACTGGCACGCTGAAACGCCGCTGCACGCGAAAATACGCGCCCGCCGTCCAACTGATGTCACACCACGCGTTATGATGGTGCGCATGACTGAACAAGACACCACACAACAAACCCCCGGCACCGAGGCCGACCCGTTCGCACCGGGCTCGCTGGGTGCCTACATCCCCTGGCCCGACGACCCGGAAAGCTGGCCCGACATCGACCCGGAAGAGGCACTCGAGCTCTTCTTGGAATGGACGGCACGTCGCGGCATAGAGCTGTGGCCCCATCAGGAAGACGCCGCGTTGGCGCTGGCAGCAGGCGACCACGTCATCTTGGGCACGCCCACCGGCTCGGGCAAATCGCTCGTCGCGCAGTGGCTGTGTTTTCTGGCCATCTGCACCGACCGGCGCGCCTACTACACCGCCCCCATCAAGGCGCTGGTGAGCGAGAAGTTCTTTGACCTGGTCGATGTGCTGGGACGCGACAACGTCGGGATGATCACAGGCGACACGCACATCAACACGGCTGCGCCCGTCATCTGCTGCACCGCCGAGATCTTGGCAAACCAGGCCCTCCGCGAGGGCGACGAGGCCGACGTGGGCTGCGTCGCTATGGATGAGTTCCACTACTTCGCCGACCCCGACCGCGGCTGGGCATGGCAGGTCCCGCTGCTCACGCTGCCGCACACCCAGTTCATGCTCATGAGCGCGACGCTCGGCGACGTGTCCCAGATTGCCGACGCCCTGCGCGAGCGCACGGGCAACGAGGTCGACCAGGTGACAGACGCGCCGCGCCCGGTTCCGCTCGCCTACGAATACGTCGACACCGCCCTTGAGGGAACGGTCGAGCTCGCGCTTCGTCGCGGCGAGGCGCCGCTTTACATCGTGCATTTCTCACAAGACGCAGCCCTTGCCACGGCAAGCTCGCTCGCCAACTTCGGCATCGCCACCAAAGAGCAGCGCGAGGCGATCAAGGAGGCGGCAAAGGGCACGCGCTTCACCACGGCGTTCGGCAAGATCTTGAAGCGCCTGATCGGATGCGGCGTGGGCGTGCACCATGCCGGAATGCTGCCTCGCTACCGCCTGCTTGTCGAACGGCTGGCGCAGCAGGGCCTGCTTCCCGTCATCTGCGGCACCGACACCTTGGGCGTGGGCATCAACGTTCCCATCCACACAGTGGTGCTTACCGCGCTCACCAAGTTCGACGGCCACCGCATGCGCCGCCTGCGCGCCCGCGAATTCCATCAGATCGCCGGTCGCGCGGGGCGTGCGGGATTCGATTCCGAGGGCATGGTGATCGCCGAGGCCCCCGAACACGAAATCGAGAACGCCAAGCTCGTCGCAAAGGCCGGAGATGACCCCAAGAAACTGCGCAAACTCAAAAAGAAGAAGCCGCCCGAGGGCTTTGTCACCTGGAACAAGCAGACCTTCGAACGCCTCATCGAGGCCGCGCCCGAGACGCTCAAGCCGCGCCTGCGCATCACCCATTCCATGGTGCTCTCCATGGTTGAGCAGGGAGGCGACGCCCGCGAGCACGTCCACGAGCTCATCGCGGCGAGCCTGCAGACCCCGGAGGAGAAGCTGCGCCTCGAAGAGCGTGCCGACGAGATCTTCGCCACGCTCATAGATTCGGGCGTCGTGGTGCGAACCCAGGTGCCGCCTGCGCCGGACGCGCCGGACGACGCCGAAGAGGAATGGGACTACGCGCTCACCGTCGACCTGCCCGAAGACTTTGCCCTCGACCAGCCGCTCTCGCCGTTCCTGCTGGCAGCGCTCGAGCTTCTGGACCCCGAAAGCGAGACCTACACCATGGACCTCATCTCCATGGTCGAAGCGACGCTGGAAGACCCCAAACAAGTCCTGCGCGCCCAAGAGCGCGCCGAGCGCGACCGCGCCATGGCGGCCATGAAGGCCGACGGGGTCGACTATGAGGAGCGCCTGGAGCGCATCGCCGACGTCACGTACCCAAAGCCGCTTGAAGACGAGCTTGAAGCGGCATTTGCCCAATATTGCGAGAAGGTGCCATGGGCGAACGACTACGAGCTCTCTCCGAAATCGGTGCTTCGCGACATGCTGGAAACCGCATCCGATTTCAAGGGCTACATACAGCGCTACAAGATCGCCCGGTCGGAGGGCATCCTGCTGCGCTATCTCGCCGAAGCGTTTCGCTCGCTGGACCGCACGGTGCCCGCATCAAAGCGCAACGACCAGCTGAACGACATCATCTCGTGGCTCGGCTTCGTCGTGCGCTCCGTTGACTCGAGCCTGGTCGACGAGTGGGCGGCGGCAGGAGACCCCGCCGCCCTCGATGCCGCCCCGCCCCAAGGCGCCGATGTGGTGGTCTCGGACCGCCGCGGCATGACCCTGTTGGTGCGAAACGCCCTTTTCTTACGCGTAAGGCTGGCGGCACGCGGCCGAACCGAAGACCTCGGCGACCTCGACGAGACGTGGGGCATGACCGAGGTGCGCTGGTCGCGCGCGCTCGACGCGTTCCACGATGCGCACGAAGAGATTCTCACCGACGGCGATGCGCGCTCGGCGGCGTTCCTCTCTATTGACGAGAGCGACGAGCAGAGCGGCCACGTGTGGCACGTGCACCAAATCTTCCGCGACAACGACGACGACCACGACTTCGGCATCATGGCAGACGTCGACCTGGACGCCACGCAGGAGGAGAGCGAGGCCGTGTTCAAGAACTATCGCGTCGGCTTCTTCGAGGAGATCAACGAGGGGTGACGCATGCGGGCGAGAGACGAGGCGTCAAGACGAAACGCGGCCGAGCCCCTCGCCTGCCGGCAGCAATGAACAAGGCGGTCGGCAAGATCCTGCACGACCCCACGCGAAACGTTCGCGTGGGGTCGACTGAGCGCGCGTCCCTACAGGGAGAACCAAGACTCCTGCCGCGCCGCACACCTCTGAGCAAAGGCATCGCGTGCCGCCTGAAGCTCCGCGCCTCCCCCGATGGAGCGTGCGCCCTCGGGACACACCGCGACGCAGCGGAAGCACGAGACGCAGAGCCCGGCGTCGGTCGCGGCGGCGTCTGCAATGGTGATGGCTCCTGTGGGGCAGGCACGCGCG
>CASDTD010000017.1 GCA_949283445.1 uncultured Coriobacteriia bacterium
AGCGAGGGCGCTGGTGAGCGACTGGGCAAGCTCGATTGCCATGGGCAGAGTCTTTCGTGATGTTCGTCCTCCTTCGGAGGTGAATTGCCTTGTCTCTCCGTTTTCTGCCAAGATTCTTTTGATCATAGAGCCGCTCAGGCCTTTTACCTGACTGCCGTTTTCCGACTTCACCGATTCCTCAGTCAAGGGGAAATGTTCTTTCAGAAGCTCTGCTACGGCTATGCCGCCTGTCATTACGTTGGTGTTGACGTGGCCTTTTTTGCTGCGGTGCGATTCATACCATAAGGAAGCGGCTTCGAGAGCGGCTTCGGCGATTGTGTCAGCTTGCATTTCGGACGCTCTTTTCTTGGCCGGCAGCTCTGAGAGCCGGCAGCACGGCGTATTTTGCGAGCCATGAAACGGCTGGTCGCGCGACGGCATCACCGAAAGCGTATTGGATTTGCGAATCTCTGAAACCTGCGAGGTTGAAGTCTGCCCCTCCTTGCAGAAGCGCATATTCGTGGGCAGTCATCCAGCGGATTTTCAGTTTTCCGTTTCCGAGAAAGGCAACTGCTTGTTTCGAGGAGCCTCCTCGAGTGGTTCTCAGACAGCCCGCTATGTCGTCTTCTCTCAGTTCCCAGACAGGCTTACCGTTGCGCGTGCGGCGGTATGCGGTCCTGGCGCTCATATTTCTTGCGCCGCGTAGGTTTTCTGTTCTGGCTCTTTGAGTTTGGCTGAGAGAGTCGATGAAGGCGTCTATGCGTGCTTCGCTCCACCAGCGAGGGTCGTCCGCAGGGAGTCTGTCTGCAAGCTCCGTGAAACCTCCGGGTAACAGTTCGGGCGGTGTTGGCAAAGGGGTCACGTGCGTTTTGAGGAGGGGGTCGGCGTGAATCCAGGAGAGCCTGTCAGGGCGAATGGCCGTGTCGAGTTCCCCGTCGTCAAGAGGATTGAGAAGGCCAACCACGAACATGCGTGGTCTGGACTGCGGGAGCCACCTTCTTGCATTCAGTTCGAAAGCGTCTACGGAATAGCCGAGTTCGTTGAAGGACTCGACGACTTTGCGAAAATCATTTCCTCCGTGGGAAGATGCGAGCCCGCAGACGTTTTCTAGAATCAATGCTTGAGGTTTGCGGCCTCCCATTTTCGAAATGATTCTGATGAAGCCAAAGAATGCGCTGGACTGCGCGCCCTTCACAAGCCCCTCTTGTTTGCCAGCTAGTGAGAGATCGGTGCAGGGGCTTGATGCCCAGGCGATATCAGCCCGTGGGACAGATGCCGGGTCTACGTCGAAGACGTTCATGCAGCAGAGGTCTTCTGCTCCCCATATGGATTGGTACATGGCACATTTTGTCGTGTCAATATCGTTTGCCCATATTGTCTTTACGCCCGCGTCTCGCATACCAGCGCGAGCAAGACCTATGCCAGAGAAAAACTCCAGTGCTGTGTATTTTGGAAACTGCACAATAGCGGGGCTCACGTTTGCACCTCCTCGTGGGGTTTGTCGTGCCCGTCTCTCGTTTCATTGTATGAGACGGGTCTGACATCAGGCAAACAGTCGCAGTGTTTGTGGGCGCAAATTTAGAAGTATAAAAGTATAACAAGCGAGTAGAAGTATAACAAATATAACAAGTATAAAAGTATAACAATGACCTCGAAGTATAACAGGAGCATGCCCTGACACGCGTGGCCGGGGCAACCCTGCGCTAGCGGTCGATTTTCGCCTGCTTGTTCTTCAGACCGGTCACTTTGACGCCGGTGATGCTGTTCACGAACTTGTAGAACTGCGAATAGCCGGTGTCTTTGAGGTCGAAATCGGGGAACTTGTCGTAGACGAGCGTCGCCAACGCGGACACGCTCATGGTCTTGTTCTTGCGCTTGCCCAGCTCGAGGATGATGTACTGCGCGATGTTGTTGGTGGAAGCGCTCGTGTCGGTGCGCGTCACGTCGTAGCCCACGTTGGTCTTCACCAGCGTGAAGCGGTCGAGCTCCTCGATGAGCTTGGAAAGCTGGCTGTAGCCGAAGTTGCGCACGTCGAAATCGGGGAACTTGTTGTTGAGGCTCGTGCCGACCTCGCCCAGGGAGGTCGAGCGCCCCTTGTTGTCGTTGTCGCGGATGACCCCGCCGACGACGCGGCTGACGTCCTCGAGCGTGACGGTCGTCTCGATCTCCTCGACATCGACGTCGGGTTCCGTCTGTTGGCCGGCCTTCTTGCTCTCCTCTTCCTTGTTCTTGTCTAGGTTGTAGAGGTATTCCACGTTCACGAACTTCGTGCACGCGTGCCTGAAGGAAATAGCCGTCTGATTGCGTCCCATGCCGACGACGAGCATGTTGCTCTCACGCAGGCGGGCGGCCAGGCGCGTGAAGTCGCTGTCGGAAGAGACGATGACGAAGCCGTCGACTTTGCCGGCGTACAGGATGTCCATCGCGTCGATGATGAGCGTGGAATCCGTGGCGTTCTTGCCGGCCTTCTCGCCGGGCTTGTGGCTTTTGACGTTGGAGAACTGCTGGATGGGCGTGATGGAGTTGTCCAGCAGCTTGGGCCGCCAGCTGGCCATCTGCGAATCGGTGAAGTCGCCGTAGATGCGGCGGTAGGTGGCGATGCCGTACTTGGGAATCTCGTTCAGGATAATGGGCAGGTACTTCGCGGAGATGTTGTCCGCGTCGATGAGCAGCGCGAGGCGCGGCTTGTTCTCGTTGGTTGTCACAGTTGATTCTCGATTCTGAAAAAGCAGGCGCATGACCTGCACGGATGGTTTTACGGACGCTCGAAGTGGCGCCGCCTTTCAAGCACATGGTACTCGAATGCCGGTGACGCGAAGGTGACAAGCTGCGGATGGCATGAAGACTACACGCCTTGCTCGAATTCGACGCGCCCACTTCCCAGGTGATACAGCGCGGTGACGACGCGCACGTCGGCGGCACGGTCGGGCTCGTCGGTCAGCAGCGCCTGCTCGATGCATGCGGCGCTGTGCTGGGCGTTCAGGAAGCAGGCCCGTTCCTCATCGGTTTCGTCGCCGATGGCCTGTTTTATCTCGTTGACAAAGAATTTGATGTAGCCGCCTGGTTCGTGGTTGAGTGCGGCGTCGACGGCACCGCAGTGGGTGTGCCCGAGCACGACGACGAGCTTGCAACCCAGATGTTCGATGGCGTATTCGACAGTGCCCAGCTGGTGCTTGTCGACGGTGTTGCCCGCGACGCGTATAACGAAAAGCTCGCCGATTCCCACCGAGAAGATGGCCTCAGGTAGCACGCGCGAATCCGAGCAGGTCAGGATGACGGCATAGGGGTTCTGTCCCAGGTCGCAGGTGCGGCGGCGCAGCGCGGGGGAGACATCCCCTTGCGAATGGCTCGCCTCCCTAAAGCGAGCGGCTCCCTCTTTTAGGCGCAGTAGCGCTTCATCTGCAGACAGCGTGTTCTGTTCAGTGGTCTTCACCTTTTGTTGCTCCATTTGTTCCGTTCGTTTCAGCGTGATCGTTTTCCGCCCGCTTGGCTGCTACCCGCGCCTTGCGCTCCTCTTCGATCTCCGCGGCGAAGCGCTCCATCTTCATCTCGACTTCGCTTTTGATGCCGAACAGCGTGCGCTGACTGGAGACGCGCGGGCGCTCGTCGCCGTGCAGCTGGTAGACGAGCTGCTCGTGTATGCGTTGCCAGCGTTTGTCGAAATCGTCCATGGCGCTATGGTAGCGCAAGCGATGCGCGCCGGTCATCTATTGGACGTGGACACGGTGTTGCTCCCTTCGAAGTGCACCCCCAGCGCCTCCATGCCCGCGCGGATGAATGTGTCGAGTGCGGTACGGCAATTCGTCCATTCTTCGTCGGTGTAGTCGTTCGCTGTTGCGGCCGCATAGCAACCGCTGAGCTGGAAGCGGTAGATGGCTTCGGCAACATATGCGGAAAGGCCGGCGCGCTTCAGATGGTCTATGTAGAGCCGCTTTCCCGTAAGGTTGTTGTTCGAGAACAACGCGTTGAGGTAGTGAGGGTCATGCATCATCGCCGTGCGTTTCCCTCTGCAGCGCAGACTTTCGCAGAAGGGGGTCTTGTCCTTGTCGGCGTATCGGACGATGCCAAGTCCCTCGCCGATGGACGTCGTTCGGGGGTCGCCTTCGCGCACCGCTTTGTCGAATACATCCGCGACGTTGTCGAAATGCACGTAGAACGTGCTGCGGCTTACGTTCGCCTTGCGTGCAAGTTCGGAGACGCTGATGTCGGAAAGCTGCTTGTGCTGCAAGAGCACGTGCAGGGCTTCGACAAGCGCTTGCTCGGCTCGGCGTGATTTGGCATTCGCCATCTCGTGCTCCTTTGTGTGAATTCGGACACTCTGTACAAATTTGTGCTGGTGCCGATTCTAGCAAATGCGCAGTATCGAATATGCGCTTTCATGTGAGGGCGCACAGGCAAAGGAGATGCACCGTGGCGTTCGAGATAACTGCCTACCAGATGGGAATTTTCTTCGTCATCCTCTTGGCAGGTTTTATCCTGGGAAAGCTGGGCTTCTTCAAACAGGAGTCCATGGCCAGCTTCGCGGGCATCATCACCCGGGTGCTCCTGCCTGCGCTCATCATCCACAATACCGTGGCCAGCACCACGCGTGACATGGTCTTTTCCAACTGGCCGGTGGTCGTGTTCGGGTTCGTCTTCTATGCCATCATGCCTGTCATCATGTTCGGCATCGCCAAGCTCCTGCGCCTTCCCGGTGACCGCGACCGGGTGTTCACCTTCTGCTTCACGTTTGGTAACACCGGTTTCATCGGTATTCCGCTGCTCTCGGCACTGTTCCCTGATTACGGCCTGCTGTTCATGGCGCTGTTCTCCATTGCAGACCAGCTGTGTTTCTGGACCTATGGCGTGCAGCTCTCGACAGCGCGCGACAGGGGTGCGCACATGCACTTGAAAGACCTCATCTCGCCCAACACCGTAGCACTGGTCATCGCGTTCATCTTCGTGTTCGCCGACTGTCCCCTGCCTGGGTTCGTGAATGATGTGCTGGGCACGCTTGCCAATGCCACCTCGGCGTTGTGCATGATGTACTTGGGGCTCATGCTGTGCTTTTCTCGCTGGAAGTCCGTGCTCAAGATGAAAGAGCTCTATGTGGGCATTGCCGTAAAGATGTTCGTACTGCCTATCCTGGTCGGCCATCTGCTGCTCTTGACCGGTTTGCCGCAGGATATGATGACCTGCATGGTCATCATTTGCTCGCTGCCCGTCATGACAGTCGTGCCCATGCTCGTGCGCATGCACGGCGATGAGGGTGATTATGCAGCAGGCATCACGGTGGTCACGCTCGTTGTGAGCGTCGTTACGATTCCGCTTGTGCAGTTGATTGCGTTTGCGTGATATTGCGGCAGGGCGGCACGACTACGTTTTGGGGCTGCAGCATTTTAGGCCTTGCCAGAAAACACGCTCGTGGTGACATGGTGGCGGCGTGACGCGCGTGCTGCATGCCTCTAGGCTTGCGAATTTGCCAAAAACACGTCTCCTGGTGACCCCCGAGTTGTGGTTAGGAGGTCACCACGAGGGCGTTTTCTGGCGTGTGCGCACGGATACGCTTGATAAACGGGGGTAATCGTCTCTTCGGATGTCACCAGCCGCCGTTTTTCTGGCGCGCCTCCCCTGTGCGTCGAGTATCCTGTAGTGCGTCGAATCAATTCGCGTGCCGCAGCACCGGCGTGCGTTGAAAGGGGATGAGCGCATGGCTCTGCTCGATTGTTCGGACACATACTGGAAGTTCTCGGGAACCTGCACGCAGTGCGGTCATTGCACAGAGGCATGCGAATCGCTCACGTCTACGGGCGTGACGCTGGGTGATATCGCGAAGGGCATGCTCGACGCGCAGCGTGGGGCGTCTACGAAAGAGGAGCTCGCAGCCAACATCGCGGCTAATGAGCAACTTGTGAAAGCGGTGCGTGGCTGTTTCTTCTGCACATCGTGCAAGAACACGTGCTTTGCGCATAACGACGTGTGTGACCTCATCTATCATGCCCGCGTTGATTTTCAAAATCTCGGGCTTATTCCCCGCGATACGTGGTCGAGCGTGCTCGTGGACGAGGAATGGGACATCTTCAAAGCGTATCGCGCCATCTACGGCATCGGCTACGTCGACCTGATGCGCCATAAGGCCTACGAGGGGCACGAGCCCGAAGAGGGGCTGATCACGGCGTTTTTCCCCGGCTGCGCGCTGGCCGCGTATGGCCCCGAGCTCACGCGCGAGATTTTCGCGACGATGGACGAACTCGCCGAGGGGCATGTGACGCTGCTCGACAGCTGCTGCGGCTCCTCGCTGAAGAGCGCGGGCTTTTTCGACCGCGCGGAAAAGCTGTGCGACCGCAATGCCGACGAGTTGGTTTCCGCGGGCGTGAAAGAGCTCGTGTGCGTATGCCCGGGGTGCGCAAACGACATGAGAAAAGCGCTCGCCAAGCGCGGTATTGACGTGGAGGTGCGCCTGCTTGCCGGGTGGCTGGCCGAACGCGGGTTCAAACCTAAGCACGAGCTGCCCGAAGGCACTGTCTGCTTGTCCAAGTCCTGTCAGGACCGCGATGGGAGCTATCTGGACGAGACGCGTGAGGTGTTGGGGCTTGCCGGTGACGGCTCCGACGCGCGCAAATGCTCTATCTATCATGGGTGCTGCGGCGCGGGTGGTGCGGTGAGCGCGTATCTGCCCGAGCGCCAGGCGGCCCAGGCCGACAGCAAGCTGTCCTTCGCACCGGATGGCGCGACGGTGGTTTCCATGTGCCCGACGTGCACGTACACGTATGCGTACCGGCTGATGGAGTCTCCTCGCGACGTCACGAACAAGCACTATTGCGAGCTGCTGTTTGACAGCCAGTTCGACTGGGACAAGACGTTTGCCCAGCTGGGTAGCATGTGGACTGGTGAATACGGCCCCTGGCTTGCCCAGGTGTTTTCATGAGAGGTGCGAAGATGAGCGAGAAGAGCATGCAGACGGCGGCCATCATCGGCTGGGGCACGGCGGGCGTGAACGCGGCCATGGCGTTGCGCAGCGCGGGCTTCACGGGCACGATCCGCGCGTTTTCGGATACGAGCATTCCGCCGTACAGCCCCATTCTCACCTCCTATTACGTGGGCGGCGAGAAAAGCTATGACGAATGCTTTCCCTGGAGCGAGGCAGAGCTCGCCGACCTCGATGTCGAAG
>CASDTD010000018.1 GCA_949283445.1 uncultured Coriobacteriia bacterium
GTGCGCGTCGCACGGCGTCGAGCAGCAGGTCATGGCCGAGCCCCTGCCCTTGGTACCGACAATCCACCCCGAGCATGCCCAAAAGAATTACGGGAATTCGAGTGGGGGCGTTTCTGGCCAGCCAACCACGTGCCTCGTCACGCGAAATAGACTGGGCGCTCAGGGTGTAAAACCCGGCAAGGGCACTCCCCTGAAACGTCACATACACGACGGCGGTACCCGCCTCGCGCGCAGTTCGGGCGCGTCGGGAGACCCACATGTCGACAGCCTGTATGCCGCAGGAAAAACCTGTCAGGTCATCATCTGCAGCAAGCACGCGCGGCGCGGTAAAAGTCAACTGTCCCACCGCGTGCTCCCCTTGCTGAACTCCTCGAAATCAGGAGAAGGCGGCTTTTCGAGAAGTCGGGCAAATTCGTCGAACGACTCTGCTGACATGCGCATGACACCCTGCTCGGCGATGTCCCTGCGCGCAGACTGCATAAGTTGCCCCAGCGACCACTGCGACACACTCATGCCGTTGATACTGGCAGCCAGCTCGATTTGCTGCTTTTGATCTTCGGTCATCCGCAAGTCGAGCCTGCTGTTTTTTCTCTCCGTTGCTGCAGTGTTCATGCGAATATCCTTTCGTACGGTGATTTGCCACCACATTGTCACTATACCAGATTATCAACGATTACATGTGGCATTTCACCGTACATAATAAACTTCGATCTCTGGCGCAGTCGCGTGCAAGCACGAGAGCACCATGTGCGAGCGCAAACGCGCCCGCGCGCATGCACCGCATCCGTTATGCGAACAGGCCGCCAATCGACGCGCGCAGATACGCCGCGAGCTTCGGGTCGCGCATGGCGAGCGTGACGTTGGCCGTAATCCACGCGGGCACCGTGCCCGTATCGAAGCCCTCTTCGGGGTCGATGACCAGCGCGTACACGTCCTCGCGCTCCAGCAGCGCCACCAGCGCGTCGGTAAGCTGGATTTCCCCGCCGGCGCCGGGTTGCGTTTGCGCAAGCAGCTCCATGACCGCAGGCGTGAGCAGATAGCGGCCGAAAATCGCCAGATTGCTGGGTGCATCCTCAAGCGCGGGTTTCTCCACCATCGCGTCGAGCTTGAGCACGCCCGCGCCCAGGTCCTGGCCACCGACGATGCCGAAGCGGCTCACTTCCTCGTCGGGCACGGGCACGACCGCAATGACGCTCGCACCACCATGTTCCTTCGACACCTCGACCATGCGCTTGCACACCTCGTTGTCCGGCACAAGCACGTCGCCCAGCATGACCATGAACATGTCGTCGCCCGTGCGCTCGGCGGCCACGTGCACGGCATGCCCCAGGCCCAGCGGCTCGTCTTGATAGACGAAGGAAACGGGAAGCGCGCCTGCGTGCTCGACCGCGTCGGCATACGCGTCCTTGCCCACGCCGCGCAGATGCTCGACGAGCGCCGCGTTTTCAGAGAACTGCGCCTCGATGGAAGCCTTCTCACGGCTGTTCACGACGACGACCTCGTCAGCGCCGAACGCGAGCGCCTCTTCGACGATGTACTGAATCGTGGGCTTGTCCACGACCGGAAGCATCTCTTTGGGCTGCGCCTTGGTAGCGGGCAGAAAACGGCTGCCCAGACCGGCAGCGGGAATAACGGCTTTCATATGTCCCCTTCGAAAAAGAATCGTGCACGTTGCAAGAAAAAGGCAATGCCCGGCACGAACCGGACATTGCCATGATACGCGAAATCACATCGGCGCGCTCAGCCACGCAAGGAGACGATGAGCCACAGATGCGCCGCCAGAGCGTCGCTAGATTTAGATGCGCTCGGCGATTTTCGACCCAATCTCGCTCGTCCCCAGAATATGGTCGGCGGGCGTGCCGTCTTGCGCGAGGTCGGCAGTGCACCAGCCTTCGTCCAGCGTCGCGCGCACGGCGCGGTCGATGTCGGCAGCCGCCTCGTCCATATCGAAGCTGTACTTCAGCATCATGGCCGCAGACTGAATCTGGGCGATGGGGTTGGCGATGCCCTTGCCGGCGATGTCAGGAGCAGAGCCGTGCGACGGCTCGTAGAGCGCCGTGCCGTCGCCCAGGGAGGCGCTTGCCAGCAGGCCCAGCGAACCGCTGATCATGGAAGCCTCATCGGAGAGGATGTCACCGAAGGTGTTCTCCGTGATGATGACGTCGAACTGGCCCGGATCGTAGACGAGCTGCATGGCGCAGTTGTCCACCAGCATGTCCTCGAACGCGACCTCGGGGTATTCCTCGGCAATGCGGTGCGCGATCTTGCGCCACAGGCGGCTGGTGTCGAGCACGTTGGCCTTGTCGACGCTCGTGACCTTCTTGCCGCGCTTCATGGCAGCATCGAAGCCGCGACGGATGATGCGCTCGATCTCGTACTCGTCGTACTGCAAGACGTCGTAGGCGTGCTCGCCCGGCTTGCCGTCGCCACCAGCACCGGCGACGTTTTCCTGCGTGACGTGATCGCCGAAGTACAGGCCACCCGTCAGCTCGCGCATGATGAGGATGTCGACGTCGGTTACGCGATCGGCCTTGAGCGGGGAGCTTTCCGCGACGGACGGGTAAATCGTGACAGGGCGCAAGTTGGCGTACAGGCCCAGCTCCTTGCGAATGCGCAGCAGGCCGCCCTCGGGGCGCGGCGCGCCCGGCGTGGTCGTGTCCCACTTGGGGCCGCCCACGGCACCCAACAGCACGGCGTCGCTTCCCTTGGCGAGCGCAAGCGTCTCCTCCGGCAACGGGTCGCCCGTCGCGTCGATGGCGCACCCGCCGATAAGCGCCTCTTTGAAGTCGAACTCGACATCGTATTTCTTCTCGACAGCACGCAGCACTTTGACGGCTTCGGCGACGATTTCCGGCCCGATGCCATCACCTGCGGTCACGCAAATCTGGAACTTCTGAGTCATCCTTGCTCCTTCACGAAACGAAAACTCACTGCATGATACTACGTCACCCATCTTGTAGGAATCGCCCTGCAGACATGTTTGCGCACAGATGACATTTTGCGTACGCGAAAAAGCCTGTCTGCCTTTCCGCTGCATATTTTATACGTAATACAGCATGTAATTTCATATGAAATTTGTTATTCTTTTGCACAAGAATTTTGACTGAGGAAAAGGAGCTGACATGGATTCCGCTTTGGCACCGCTTCCCGTTATCAGGCCGATCACAGACATGCGCGTCGCGCTCAACGAGGTATGCGCGCAGGCAACAGAAACCCGCGAGCCCATCGTGCTCACTAAAAACGGAATTCCCGCTTATGTGCTTATAGACAGTGATGCATTCGAAGAAGAGCGGCTTCACCAGCGCGAAATGATGGCGCTGCGCGAGGCGGAAATCGAGGAGAAGTACCATCCTGAGGGCATAAGCGCCGAAGCGATGGAACAGCACCTCGAGAAACTGTTCGCGGCAATGGGCGTCGAATATGCTCGCGCTTGAGTACCGCCCGCGCGCGCAAGTAGACCTCGACTCGATTTTGCTGAGAATTGGCGTCGAGCAGCAACGCCCTGAAGCGGCGCTCGAGCTCATGAAGAGCATCGACGAAGCCATTGACCGTGCACGTGCCTTTCCCAATAGCGGCTCGCCCGTGCGCCTCGCCGGTAATTCCCTGGAATGCGCATATCGACAAATCCTGGTCGGCACATACGCCATTTACTACCGCCATGACGAGGAGAAGCTCACGGTATGCCGCGTCCTTCACACACGTCAAGACATCGACATCCGCACGCTCATCGACAT
>CASDTD010000019.1 GCA_949283445.1 uncultured Coriobacteriia bacterium
GCAAGGCTTCCATAGACATCGCCTTCGGGCATCAGCCCTCTGAAAAATGGGTTGAATTCCTCAGATGTATAGGGAGCATCATCCAATGGCACGAGCTCAGATATGCCCAGTTCGCCTGCTGCACGTGCTCTATGCAGGTAATCGGCATCGTACGTGAAACTACCGAAAACAGCAGGTTCATAATCAATCCGCCCTACAAGGTCACGCTGTCCGCTGCGGTCTCTGTATACCAATATGCCCATGTCATTCGCCTCTTACTTTTGCGAAAAGATCGATGCCGAGCATTTTGCAAACGTGAATGACCTGTTTGATGTTCCCGCCGGCGACTCCTCGCTCGAGCTCTCCGATAAATCGTGGTGAACAGTTACAGGCTTTTGCAAGCTGCACCTGTGTAAGCCCCAACTGAACCCTGCGTTTTCTCATTATCGAACCAAGATCGGATGCGTCGCGAATCTTGCCGTCGACATTTCTCGGCTTTCTGGGTTTAATCGTTTCCATGTCCCCGCCTCCGGCGCCGCATCACATCCGGTACTGCATCTTCCTATTTGGGATGATACTTCATTATCTACGATATTTCTTCCCAAACAGGAAGATTTCCGTAAGAATGATAGGATTATTCCCAAATGGGATGATACCGCAGGACAAACACGTCAGTCTTTCCCGCACGACTCGCATGTCGTGGCAGCTTACTTCAGCCCTTGCGAGGTTCCCGCCGCTTTGGGCACTTTCGGACGACGGTGTCCGCACGCATGGCACACATCCTCGTCGATATCACGTGGCGCACCACAAGCAGGGCAGGTGCGGTTCAACGCTTTGAGCGCATCGACCTTCCCGCAACGGTTGCACATGGAGCACACGTAACACATGAATACCTCTCTTCGCACGCGTATGCCCGCAGCAAACGAGCATAGTCTGCCGCGGGCACGTTTGAAACAGCATGTCTGACGTCAGACGAACAGGGTCATCTTCCTCGAATCCATCTTCTTGACGAGCTCCTCGACCGGACCGTAATACATGCAGCCTGCCTGGCAATGCTTGACGCAGGTCGGTTCCTTGCCGGCTCCCACGCGGGCGGCGCACAGGTCGCACAGCTCGGTCGGGACGGGCAGAAACTCGTACTGATACCTGTCATCGCCCAGGTCATGCGGGCCAATCTCATAGGGGCTGATGCCAATCCGGCCCTTCTCCCCTAGCTTCTTCGGCTGAAACCCATGCTCTTGCTGGCAGGCAATCTCACACGTATGACAGCCCGTGCACCATTTGTAGTCGATAAGCAGTCCGTTCACGTCTCGTTCACCTAGCCTTCCCATTTGCTGATCTTGCACAGCTGCGACTTGTAGGAATTGCCCAACCCGGTCTTTCCCGGCCGCATCGGCAGCAGCTTGTTGATGTTGCATTCCATGACGCCGAACAGACCCGCCTCGGTGCCGTCGTCTTCCGCATGGTCTTTGCGTTCGGGGAACCACCAGCCGTGGTCTGCCGACACGACCCCTTCCTTGATGCGCGTGGACAGCTCCGCGCGTTCGCGGCAGGAGCCGAATTGGTTCTCGATGAGCACCCAGTCGCCATCTTCGATACCGTACTTCGCAGCGTCGGCGGGGTGAATCATGATCTGCGGGCCCGGGTGAATCGCGCGCATGGAGGGCGCTTGACGATGCTCGGAATGGAACAGGCTCCAGCGTCGTGCCCCGGTGGTAAGCACGAGCGGGTATTCCTCGGCCAGCTCGGGCGTGTTCACCGGGCTCTCCGGCGGCGCTTCAGAGGTGGAAAGCGGGTTGTAACCCATGTTCTGCATCGAAATGGAATAGAAGTTGTAACGCCCCGTATCGGTGTTGAAGCCGGGTTGCCCGTCGGGGCGCAGCTTGCCCGACTTGTACTTGTAGTACTCGAATTCGGGGTACGCCCACGTGCGCTGCTTGATGTCCTCGTACTTGAACGGCGAGCTCTGCAAGCAGAAATCGTAGAACTCCTCGTCGTTTTTCCAGGGGACGGCGTCGGCGCCATGGAAACGCCTGCCCACTTCGTAGATGATCTGCTGGTCGGATTTCGCCTCGCCAAGCGGCTCGATGCACTGGGCGACGGCCCCCAGCTGGTAGGGCTGGTGCCCGGTGATGCCCGCACGCTCGGCAAACGTGCACGCGGGCAAGAAGATGTCGGCGGCGGCCATGGCCGTCGGCGTCATGAACAGGTCGACGACGACGTTGAATTCCGTACCCTGGATGGCGGGAAGTATGCGCTGGGGCTCGGCGCCCATGTTCGTGATGGGGTTGTTCGTCTCCAGCCACAGGCACTTGACCGGGTACGGCTTGCCCGTCTCGAGCGCCGTAAGCTCCATATCCTGGCTGATAGCGGCCATCGACTTGCACCCATTGTATTCGTCGTTCAGGCGCTTGCTGCCCGGCGCGGCCCATTCGGGTGCAGGCAGAGCCTCGATGACGGAAAAGTCAGACATCCACGTCGAGCCCACGCCGAAGCACGGACGCCCGCAGACCATCGATCCGGGCTTTTCGAAGTTGCCGGTAACGGCGAGCAGGTCGAACACTGCCATACCGGTGATGAAACCTTCGGAAGTGTGGTCCATCGCAACGCCCCACTGCAGGCATGCAGACCGTGCCTGCCCGAGCGCACGAGCGCAAGCCGTGATCTTGGCTGCGGATACGCCGCAGATTTCCGCAACGCGCTCGGCCGTGTACTCCTTGACGCTTTCGGCGAACTCTTCGAAACCGTAGGTCCACAAATCGACGAACTCGTGGTCGTAAAGATCCTCTTCGATGATGATGTTGGACAGCGCCAGCGCCAGCGCGCAGTCCGTTCCCGGCCTGACCTGGAACCAGAACTCCGCCTTGCCCGCAAGCCACGTGAGCTTCGGGTCCATGCAGATGATCTTCGAGCCGCGCTTCATGCACTCCACGATCCAATGCCCCAGCGTGCCATCGGAATTGGCGACGACGGGGTTGTTGCCCCAGATCATGATGTATTCCGGCACCTCGAAACGCGGGTCGTCATAGCGCTCGGGGAAGAACTGCGAGTAGTCGCACACGAACATGTCGCCAACCTTCAGCGAGGTCGAGAACAGGCGCGGCGCATAGCAGGCCTGGCCAGACAGAAAGCCCATGCCGTAGTTCGGCGTGCCCAGCATCTGCGCGAGCATGGGGCCATAGCCGTTGATGTCGCGTCCCGTGCCCTGGTGCACGAAGATGGACTCGGCGCCGTACTCTTTGGCGATGCGCGTGATTTCCTCGTAGATGATGTCGTAGGCCTCATCCCAGGAAATCTGCTCCCACTTGTCCTTGCCACGGTCTTCGCGGGCACGCTTCATCGGGTGCAAGACGCGGTCCGGGTGATAGATCATTTCCGTGGCAGCCAAGCAACGCAGGCACAAACGCCCCTGGTTATGCGGGTTTTCCAGATCGCCTTCGATATGGTCGATGCGCCCGTCTTTGACATAGACCAGCAAGCCGCAGTTCTGATGACAGCCAGGACCGGTACGGGCGTTGGTCCTGATGACGGTCATGCCGTCTTCTTCCCACGTCCACGCGCGCCCTGTCGCATCATCTTGCGTCGCGGCGTCGTGCGCGTCCTCCTTCACGAAAAACGAACCGTAGACATCGGCCTCGATCTCGTTTTTCACATCGGTGGTTTCCGTCGACATTTTGAAACTCCCTTCCTCTCTCGCCTGCCTGCCCGCAAGGGCCCCCATACCGGAGAACGTTTGCGGGTGCCTTGCCCTGCACTGAAACCGCCGGCGGCGGCTTCGGTACAGACCCGCCGCAAATGCACGGCGCTTTTCGGCTCGCTTCAAGCATATGGACGGCCCGCGCGCAACGGTCCAAGCAAAACGGAATGACCTATTCAAACGATGCGGGAAAAGACAACAGCTCGCGGGCGCTCCCTATAATCGAGATGAGCGCAGGGCCGCAGGTTCGAGTCATCCGAAGCAGAGAGGAGCTACAGGATGAATATCGATTCGCTGAGAGAATGCATACACCTGTCTTCGACGCTGAGCTTCACCGAGACGGCGAAACATTTCTACATAACGCAGCCGGTGCTGAGCAAGCACATCGCCAACATAGAGCGGGAAATCGGGTTCAAGATCTTCATGCGGACGAAAAACGGCGTGCACATGACCAGCGCGGGCCATTCGTTCGTGGCAGACTGCACGCGCATCATCGAGCAGTACGACACCGCGCTCGAAAGGGCCTGGGACATAAAGGCGGGGAAAGACTCGTTCATCAACATCGGGTACCTGCACGGCGCGGCTTCGACGATACTGCCCCGCGCGCTGAAGCGCTTCAAGAAAAGCAACCCCTCTGTCGAGGTCAAGTTCTCGGCACTGGAAATCGACGAGGTGCCTGGCCAGCTGAGCGAAAACGTAATCGACTTGGCCATCACCTGCAATCTGGACCGCTTCGACCTCGACCGGTATTACCAGACAGAACTCTACCCCGACGCGCTGTGCCTTATCGTGCCAAAAGGACACCGCCTTTCCGACAGAAAGGCCATAGACGTCGACGACCTTGCCGGAGAAGACATCTTGCTGCCCCGCGCTTCGTTCATGCCGAACGAGTCCACCTATATCAACGAGATACTCAGCCCCGTGAAAGATTCCGTGAAGCCGAAGCGCCTCATCGGGGATTTGCCCTCCATCATGATGGCCATCATGACAGAAGGATGCATCGCCATCGAATTTCAGCACCTGCGCAACATCTACGACCTCGACGAGGTCTCCTTCATCCCCATTCAGGCCAACATCCCCACGTTTTCCGTCGTCGCCGTCTGGAAACGCACGCACGACACCGAAGCGCTGCGAAGCCTCGTCGGCGAGCTTTCGCGTCAATGCGAGAAACAGCACTTGAACTGAACCATACCGGTACCCGCAGCGCGTTCTTCGTAACAGCTCAGCATCTTTCTGGCCGTGCGCTTGTGAAATGGACGATTATGTAGCAACGTCTGTTTTCACGTATCACAACTCCAAGCGAGAGGTTTCTTCATGTCGGATACCGGCCAGTCGAACAACAACAAGCCCGAGCGCCGCTGCATGCGCTGCGGCAAGACCGAAAGCGAAGCGGGCGCGCTCGTCACGCTGCCGCCCAACCTGACCATCTGCCCCTCCTGCCTCGAAAACGAGGTCAACCAGATGTCGCAGATGTTCGGTTTCGCGATGCCCAACCAGCAGCCCAAGACCGATAACAAACCGCCCAAGACCACGACCGACGAGAAGGGCAACACCATCGAGGAAGTCGAGGGCGAACCCGTCGACGAAGACGGCTCCCCCACCGATTCCAACAACAATCAGGGTGGCTGGGGCCCGTTCGGCAACTTCGGCTTCTTCACCGGAACCGACGGCGGCGCCTTCGGCATGGGAGCACCCGCCCCCGCCAAGAAGCGCAAGGAGGGCGAGCCCATCATGGCGCCCGTCCCGCTGCCGCACATCCTCAAGGGGCAGATCGACGATTACGTCGTCGCGCAGGAGCTGGCCAAGAAGATCATCGCGGTGGCCACCTACAACCATTACAAGCGCTATGACGCGCAGAAGGACACCGACGTCATCATCGAGAAGAGCAACATCTTGATGCTCGGCCCGACGGGCACCGGCAAGACCTACCTCATCAAGACGCTCGCGCGCCTGCTCGACGTGCCGCTGGCCATTTCGGACGCCACCACGCTCACGCAGGCCGGTTATGTGGGCGATGACATCGAGTCCATTATCACCAAGCTCATCACCGCAGCGGAAGGCGATATCGAGCGCGCCGAGCACGGCATCGTCTACATCGACGAAATTGACAAGATCGCCAAGAAGAACGGCAACGCCGACGGCACGAGCGGCGGCCGCGACATCGGCGGCGAGTCCGTGCAGCAGGGCCTGCTCAAGGTGCTCGAGGGCACGACGATGGAAGTGCCGCTGTCCGGCGGCATGAAGACGCCGTTCTCCCGCAACGCCACCATCGACACGAGCAACATCCTGTTCATCTGCGGTGGCGCGTTCCCCGGCCTGGAGAACATCATCAAGAAGCGCCTCAACAAGAGCGCGGGCATCGGCTTTTCGGCCGCCGTGCGCGAAAACTACGACGAGGACCGCAACATACTGCAAAACGTCAAGGTCGAGGACCTCAAGGAATACGGCCTCATTCCCGAGTTCCTGGGCCGTCTGCCCATCCTGTGCACGATGGAAGCACTCGACGAGGGCATGCTCTACGACATCCTCACCAAGCCGCACGATGCGCTGATCAAGCAGTACCAGGCGCTCATGAAGTACGACGGCGTCGAACTCGAGTTCGACGATTCGGCACTGCACGAGATTGCCCATCAGGCGCTCGAGCAGGAAACGGGCGCCCGTGCGCTGCGCGCCATCATCGAGAAGTTCATGCTCAACATCATGTACGAGGTGCCGAAGGATCCCAACATCGGGCACGTCGTCATCACGGGCGACTACATCCGCGGCGAAGGCGCGCCCATTATCGGGCTGAAAGACGAGCCGCTGCTCGCGGGCGAGCAGAGCAAGCTGCCCGAGGGCGCTGCGTCCAACTCGAACGAGTAATTGCCTGATTACAGCTGTATTTCGCGCGGTTTTGCGCTAGAATACGAGAGCTGCACATGCGGACCGTTAGCTCAGCTGGCAGAGCAGGGGACTTTTAATCCCAAGGTCCAGGGTTCGAACCCCTGACGGTCCACCAGCGTATTCCAGAGGCTCCCGGCAGCGGGAGCCTCTCTTGTTTCGCCATCTCGCAGGGGTTCGAACCCGCGAGATTGCGAGGCCGGTGCAAGGTGCCAGTGGCACGTTGCACGGCGAGCAAGGCCGAAATCGAGCGGCAGCGAGATGAGGCCACGCGGGTTGCCGAAGGCAAGACGCATCGAACCCCTGACGGTCCACCAGCGTAAAACCGCAGGTCATCGGCGCAATGCCGGTGGCCTGCTTTGCGTTTGGGGAGTCGTTTTCGAGCCGTTTCATCCAAAAAAATCCATGCGCTACGAATTGATGGCGCTCATTTTGCTCTGACATCGCCAGCAAGCCAAATGGCTGGACGACAGAATCTGCTGCCACTGGTGACAGGTGGGTGACTTTCCGACGGTTTTCGCTGTTGCCGGAGTCAGGTGGGTGAATCGGCGACGTTTTGGGGTTCTTGATGCCCGCGAAATGTCGGTATATCACCCATCTGCGCTTTTCGAGCCGAGACGGTGTCGTCGCATCACCCGTTTTAGGCACTTCGATCCGCCGCTGTCACCCGGCCGCAGCGCTCCACCAGCACGTCGGCCACTCCGTACACGATTCCGCCCACCACGTAGGCGAACAGGTCCCATGGGTCTCCCACGCTGCCAGCCACGAACAGCGGCGCGGCAAACTCCCAGAACAATCCGCATGCGAAAATATAGGGAATGGCAAAGCGTAG
>CASDTD010000020.1 GCA_949283445.1 uncultured Coriobacteriia bacterium
ATCGCGCCGAAGATGGGGTAGATGCGGCCGATGATCTTGTCGATGGGAAAGACCGTGGCCACGAGGTAGTACAGGAAGATGATGCCGTAGATCACGAGCAGCGGCACGATGGCTTCCCAGGGAACCATAGCGCCCGTCTCGGCATCCACAAACGACGTGCCGAAGCCCAGGATGGAACCCGCAAGCAGGTCGCCCGGCGTGTAGATGAACACGACGCCGACCAAGAACATGAGAAAGCACACGAAGATGTTGTAAATCTGATACACGCCTTTGCCCATGAAGCGCTTCATGAGGCCGGGCATCTGCTCGCCCTTGTTGCGCAGGGACAGCATGCCGCTGAAGTAATCGTGCACGGCACCGCCCAGCACGCAGCCGATGGGAATGAGCACAAACGCGATGGGGCCGAACAGGATGCCCTGGATGGGGCCGAGCACCGGACCGGTGCCGGCGATGTTCAGAAGCTCGATGAGCGCGTTTTTCCACTTCTTCATGGGAACGTAGTTCACGCCGTCGCCCATGGCATACGCCGGCGTAGTGCGACGGTCGGGCCTGAACACCCGCTCGCAGAACTTACCGTAGAAATAGCCGCCGACCAGCAGGACGACAAGCCCAAGCAAAAAGGTAACCATGCAAACCTCTTTCTTCCCTTGTGACAACGAGAGACGCGCGATGCACTCCCCCCGTGTCATTCGATACGGGGGAGCTTAAGACTTGGAGAAATTGTGAATGTTACAAGCATGTTACAGAGACGTGGGCGGGAAAGGGTGCGGAGCGCATCACGCAGGAAGCATCCCGCATACTTTTCCGTCCTCAAGCCGAACGAACACTATGCGACATATTGACCAAACAAGATACATCGCGAACAAAACTACTCATGGTTCGATACGGGGCATCTTGGCGGCTTAATACGAAGCATCTCGACGACTTTGCAGACGGGCTGGCAGGAATCCTCGCGGAAAACGAAGAGGCACCCGCCTGGTTTCCCGGCGCGGCGGCCCTTCAATTCGAGCGTCAGCTCACGCGTGTCATCGAAATGGCCGACGAACGTAGCTAAAACAAAAAACAGGGCGGGTGCGACCCAAGCCCCTACAGGCTCAAGGCACATCCGCCCCGTTCGCGGTTATCGTGCGCTTCTTTACGCGGGCAGCAGCGCCTCGGCAATCTGCACGGCGTTGAGCGCGGCGCCCTTGCGAATCTGGTCCATGACCAGCCACATGGCAAGGCCGTTTTCCACGGTACGGTCCGGGCGGATACGCCCGACGTACACGTCGTCGGTGCCCTGCAGCAGACCGGGCATGGGGTAGACCAGGTTGGGGGCGTCGTCCACGACCGTGACGCCCTCGGTCGCCGCGAGCACCTCGCGCGCCTGCTCAGGCGTGATGGGGTTGTTGAACTCGACGTTCAGCGATTCCGCATGGCAGCGCAGCACCGGCACGCGCACGCAGGTGGGCGCGACCTTGATGTTGTCGTCGCCGAAGATCTTCGTGGTCTCAACGACCATCTTCCACTCTTCTTTGTAGTAGTCGTCCTCCACCGGCACGTCGATATGCGGGATGACGTTGAAGGCAATCTGGTCGGAAAACGCCTCGATGGTGAGCTCCTCGCCGTTCATGAACTGCCTGGTCTGGGTATAG
>CASDTD010000021.1 GCA_949283445.1 uncultured Coriobacteriia bacterium
CCGGCAGCATTCCTGCGAAGGCGACGTTGACATCGCGGTCGTCGGCAAGTACGTGGGCTTGCCCGACGCCTACCTGTCCGTTGCCGAGGCGCTGCACCATGCGGGCGTGGCCTGCGGCAAGAACGTGAACGTGCGCCTGATTGACGGCGAAGAGCTCAACGACGTCAACGCGGTAGACATTCTGGGCGGCATGGATGGCATCTTGATTCCCGGCGGCTTCGGGGTGCGCGCGTTCGAGGGGAAGATCTGCGCGGCGCGCTATGCACGCGAACATAACGTGCCGTTTCTGGGCATATGCCTGGGGCTGCAGGCGGCGGTCTGCGAATTCGCCCGCGACGTGGCGAATATGCCGGGCGCTTCCTCGGCGGAGTTTTCCGACAGCCTGGAATACCCCGTCATCGACCTCATGCCCGAACAGGCCGATATCGACGACATGGGCGGTACGCAGCGCCTGGGCGCCTATCCGTGCAAAGTCACGCCCGGCACGCTTGCCTGGGAGGTTTACGGCGGCGAGCC
Source organism: uncultured Coriobacteriia bacterium (assembly GCA_949283445.1). The sequence continues at coordinate 517 of CASDTD010000021.1, forward strand.
GGTCATCTACGAACGCCACCGGCACCGTTATGAGGTCAACAACCAGTTCCGTCAGCAGCTCATCGACGCAGGGCTGGTCGTGAGCGGCATGTCGCCGGACGAGCGTCTGGTCGAGATGGTAGAGCTCCCCGGTCACCCGTACTTCATCGCCAGCCAGGGGCACCCCGAGTTCAAGAGCCGCCCCACGCGCCCGCATCCGCTGTTTTTGGGGTTGGTGAAAGCGGCGATTGGTGCAGACGAGCCGGCTGACGACCAAGCGTAGCGTCGAAAGTTTCGCGTCGGTACCGGCGGGGGATGCTCTGCTGCGCTGCGCCCTGATTTCCAGTAGTATTCACCTGGACAACGAATGAAAGTCAGGTGCGCACATGAATTCTGAACGACTGCTTGAGACGTTTTTCGATTTGGTGAAGATTCCCGCTCCCTCGGGGCATGAGGGTGCGGTCGCAGCGTATTGCGCCGACGCGTTGCGCGCCTGCGGCTGCGTGGTGGGGTTCGACGATGCCGGTGAGAAAATCGGTTCCGACACCGGTAACCTGTGCGCCACGTTGCTGGGCACCGCCGAAGGGTCGGTCATCCTGACGGCGCACCTGGACTGCGTGCAGCCGTGCGAGGGGATTCAACCGAGGGTCGTTGACGGCGTCATCCGTTCCGACGGCACGACGATTCTGGGCGGTGACGACAAGTCGGGCGTTGCGGCCATCATCGAGGCGGTGCGCACGCTTTCCGAAAGCGACGTGCCCCATGCGCAGGTGAAAATCGTGTTCTCCCTGCAAGAGGAGACCGGCTGCCTGGGCGCGAAGCACCTGAACGCGGGCGAGTTCGAAGCGGGCGAGCCCTGCTACGTGTTCGATAGCGATGGCGAGCCGGGCACCGCCTGCCTGGCCGCCCCGTATCACTACACCTTCAAAGCCACGTTCATTGGCAAGGCAAGCCACGCGGGTGTCGCCCCCGAAAAGGGCATTAGCGCCATCGAGGCCGCGTCGCTGGCCGTGACGCGCATGAAAGAGGCGGGTTGCCTGGGTGCCGTGGGCGCGTACTGCGCGTCGAACATCGGCACGATTTCCGGCGGCACGGCCGACAATGTCGTCGCCCCCGAATGCACCTTGACCGGCGAATGCCGCGCGCTCGATGAGGCGGACGTCATGCGCGTTCACGACGAGATGGACGCCGCGTTGCACGACGCCGCAGGCGAACTGGGCGCCGACGTCGACGTCGTGTGGGACCTTGAGTACAAGGGCTTTTGCCTTGATGGGGATTCCCGCGCGGTGCGGCTGTTCGAGGCGGCGGCCAGGCGCGTGGGGCTGGAGCCGGCGTTGATGAAATCCGCCGGCGGCACCGATGCCAACATGTACATCAACAAGGGGGTCGAGCCGCTTGTGCTTTCGACGGGCATGACCAATTTCCATTCCGTCGACGAGTGCCTGAAAGTTGTCGATCTGGAAAACACCGCGCGTCTTGCAATTGCCCTGGCGCAGGTCGCGGCAGAGCAGTAGCCATGCCGGCGCGCGAGACGAAAGTCAACCCGCATTTGGACGTCGGGCCGTACGCCGCAGACTTGGACGAATACCTTACGTTTCTCGCGGTGGAACGCAACCTGTCGCGTGCGACCGTAGAGTCGTATGGGTTGGACTTGAGAGATTATCTGACGTTTCTGCACGGGGCCGGCATCGACGATTATGAATCCGTTGAGCGCGGGAATATCACCGATTACATGGATGACCTGCGTCGCCGTGCGTATGCCCCCAGTGCCATCGAGCGCCATGTGGCGGCGGTCAAGGGCTTTCACCGCTTTCTCGTGCGCGAGGGCATCACGGAAGTCGACCCGGCGGCGAGCGTTCCGCTTCCCAAAAAGCCCGACCGCCTGCCGAAGGCCATCAGCGTGGCGCAGATAGCCCGCCTGCTTGATCAACCGTTTCCCGCCACCCCCGCCGGCTTGCGCGACAAGTGCATCTTGGAGGTGCTGTATGGCTGCGGCCTGCGCGTGAGCGAGCTTTGCGGGTTGGATTTTTCCAGCTTGCTGCTCGACGACGACCTCGTGCGCGTGCGCGGCAAGGGTGACAAAGAACGCCTGGTGCCCCTGCTCGGCACGGCGCGCGCGGCGTTGGATGCCTATTTGCGCGATGCCCGTCCGCATCTGCACACGAAAGACAACCCCGGCGTGCAAGACGCGCATGCCGTGTTCTTGAACGCGCGCGGGGGCCGCCTGTCGCGTCGCAGCGTCTGCAAGATGGTGGAGCGCTATGGACGCAACGTCGGGATAGAGGGGCTGCACCCGCACACGCTGCGCCACAGCTTCGCCACGCACTTGCTGGAAGGCGGTGCCGATTTGCGCGTGCTTCAGGAGATGTTGGGGAACAGCGACATGTCCACGACGCAGATCTACACGCATGTGGACCGCAGCCACGTGCGCGAGGAATACCTGTCCTGCCACCCCCGGGCATCCAGGCGTTGAGAGAAATCCCGTTCGGCGCGACGTGAAAACCGCTCGTCGCAAGGCATGTTTCGAGTGTGTTTCCGCCTGTTAAAAGCCTGTTTCGCTTTTCTTGACTTCCTCGGAACTCTCCTAAAGTCCTCTCTGCAAGAACGCGGGCGTTCCCATAGAAGCCCGCCTGGTTTTCAAGGAGGACTGCCGAT
>CASDTD010000022.1 GCA_949283445.1 uncultured Coriobacteriia bacterium
GAGACTTCCTCGAGCGCGCGATTGACCGCGCCCGCCTTATGTGGACTGCCGTTAACGAGCATGACCTTCATAGCCTTGATTCCTCTCTTCGAAATAACGAACAACGCATCAGATTATAGGTTCGCCTCTTCGCGGGTTGAAACCTGCATGGCAACTGAGAGCAAACTGTCATCAAGAGGGGAGCGCCGTACCAGGCAACCCTCTCTGGCGAAACTGCGTATCGCCTGCATGACAGGAGACATGCTTGGCGCCGACCAATAGCGTTCGCTTTGCAGTGGCGGGCAAACAAGTTCTTTTTTTCGGGAAAATGTTAAATGGATTTGGCATTTTCGCAGATAAATGCCGCAAAATCGCGTACTATGGTTCCATGGCAGTCACGTGAGAAGAGGTGCACTATGGGCATGAAATCCGACGAAGCACTCGACTTGAAGTTTGACGATCTGGCCGACTACCTCGGCGCCAAGCACTCTGCGTATATGGAGTACGCTGGCGCACTTTACTACCTCACAGACGTCAATGAACATTACTGGCGCGTGCAAAGCACCACCGAGTTCAACGAGAAGGGTCACTACACCGATATCTCCGAACTGGTGAACAGCGTCAACGAGTTCATTAATCTTCCCTTTATCGACGGAAAGTCGATAGCGGACGTTTTCGATGACGCGAAGTTTTATGCGTCGGTGAAATAAGATTCCAAATCGCTTCAAAAGATACGAGAGCCTCGGATTTCCGGGGCTCTTTCATTTTGCCTTGCGCTTTCCGTCAGGCCGCGCTGGGTTTTCGTCAGGAATCTGCGCGAATGCGAGCTGCGCAATCGTGAGAAACTCGTATCTGTCGAAAATCGACGCGCTTGCGAGACGAGCGCACTCGAACTGTTCGCATATGCGCAAAACGTGCGCGCCTGCGAAGCTGTGCGAAGGCGCATGCTCGCAGACGCGTTCATTCTTGGCGGCTTGTGGGCAGGTTCTGCAAACCCAAGCCCGCAGGGCGCTAGCGTTTGTTGCGGTTGTAGTTGATCAGGCAACCGGCCTTCACGATTTCGCGCTCTTCGGGCGTCATCGCGTCGATCCACAGCTGTATCTTGCGGTACTTCGTGTTGCGGATGACGTACGCGTCGATACTGGACGTATCGCCGTCGAGCTGCGATTTGATGTCGGGCACGTACACCCAATCGTCGACTTCGAAGACGTTTGGGTTGCCCTTGAACTGAAAGGGAATCATGCCCCAGTTCATGCAGTTGCTGCGGTAGCGCTTCGTCGCGTACTCGTTCGTGATGTTCGCAAGGGCGCCGAGCACGCGCTGACAGCTAGCTGCCTGTTCGCGCGCCGAGCCGTCGCCCGGCTTGTTCGCGTAGATGGTCGAGCCGATCTCGATGTCCTCGATGGCCGGGGCCGTGTCTTGAATTGCCTCGACCGTCTCGAGGACTTCGGCACTCTCATCGGCAACGGTGCCCGCACGGCGTTGCTGTTCCAGCTCGCGCACGGCTTTCGCACGCCCCACGTATTCCGGGTCGCGGCGTGAGAGCGTGAATTCTGCCAGCCCAAGCGGGTTGGATCTGTACGACGAGGTCTCGCCGGAGGGGATGAGCTCGTCGGTGGTCGTGACGTCGTCGAGAATCTTGGAGACGACCTTGAGCAAGACGTGCTCGGCAAGCGGCTCCTGCTCGGGCCAGTCCTTGATGTTGGGTCCGTAGCGCAGCTCGTAGCTCTCATCGGCCTTGCCGAAGCCCTGGAACACACGGCGCTGGTAGGAACGGTCATCGTATTCGTATTCGGGAATGTCGCCCCAGCAGTTCAGCTCTTCGGCGCTCGTCAAGATGCCCTGGTTGAGCGCGGTGGCCGCGATGGAACGTGCGTCCATGAGCGCGACGGCTGACATCTGGCCATTGCCCGGCTTGGAGCCCTCGCGGTTGGGGAAGTTGCGCGTCGCGTGGCGGATGGAAAGCGTGTTGTTCGCCGGCGTGTCGCCCGCGCCGAAGCACGGCCCGCAGAACGCCGTGCGCACGATGGCGCCTGCGTCCATGAGGTCGGCGAGCAGCCCCTTGCGGTCGAGGTCCACGAACACGGGCTGCGAAGAGGGGTATACAGACAGGTAGAATTCGCCGTTGCCGATGTCGGCGCCCTTCAGCGCGTGGGCAGCCTCGACGATGTTGGAATAGGTCCCGCCGGCGCAACCCGCGATGACGCCCTGCTGCACTTGCAGCTTGCCCTGCGGCGTCACCTTGTCAAGCAGCGTGTAAGGCGCGCGCCCTTCAGCCACCGCTTCGGCGGCCTTTTCGGTTTCGCGCAAGATGTCATGCAGGTTCTCGTACAGCCCGTCGATGGTGTAGACGTTGGAGGGGTGGAAGGGCAGGGCGATCATCGGCTTTATGGCAGAAAGGTCGACAGTGACGCAGCCCTCGTAATAGGCGATGCTTGCAGGCTCCAGCTTGCGGTACTCATCGCCGCGATGGTGCTTTTCCAGCCAAGCTTTCGTGTCGTCGTCGGTGCGCCAGACAGAAGAGAGGCAGGTCGTCTCCGTCGTCATGACGTCGATGCCGTTGCGGTAGTCAGTTGGCATGCTGGCCACGCCCGGGCCCACGAACTCCATGACCTTGTTCTTCACGTAGCCACGCTCGTAGACGGCACCGATAATAGCCAGCGCAATGTCCTGCGGGCCGACGTAAGGTGCGGGCGTGCCTGTGAGGTAGACAGCGATGACATCGGGGCAGGCGACGTCGTAGGTGTCGCCCAGCAGCTGCTTGTCGAGCTCGCCGCCGCCTTCGCCAATGGCCATCGTGCCCAAGGCGCCGTAGCGGGTATGCGAATCTGAGCCCAAGATCATCTTGCCGCAGCCGGCGAAGTTCTCGCGCATGAACTGGTGGATGACGGCGATGTGGGGCGGTACGTAGATGCCGCCGTATTTCTTCGCGGCTGAAAGACCGAAGAGGTGGTCGTCGTCGTTGATGGTGCCGCCCACGGCGCACAGTGAATTGTGGCAGCAGGTGAGCACGTAGGGCAGGGGGAACTTGTCCATGCCGGAGGCACGTGCCGTCTGGATGATGCCGACGTAGGTGATGTCGTGCGAGGCCATGGCGTCGAACTTTATCTTGAGGTTATCCATGGAGCCCGAGGTGTTGTGCTGCTCCATGATGCGCCAGGCGATGGTGCCCTGCTTGGCAGACGCTTTGTCTGCAGGCGTGCCGCACAGCTGCTCCACACGTGCCGCATCGGATTCGGGGACGACTTCGGTTCCGTTGACGAGGTAGATGCCTTCAGATGAAAGCTCGATCATAGAGGTGACCCTTCTTCGCTGGCAATGACGAACGAAGTGCATTCTAAACGATTGGCACCCCGTTCCTGCGTTGCACCTTTGTTACAGCTCGCAAGCGTTACATGCAGCGCTTTGTCGCGTGCCGCGTAATGCGTCATATGCATAGTCGAGCGCTCATTGCGGGCAAGACGACAGGCGTATAATCAAATGCAGGTATGGGTTGCGCGTCTTGTTTCGAGGTGATGCCGATGGTAGATAGACCCGTTGTCATTCTGGGCTTCGGTGCTGCTGGCATGTCTGCCGTCGTGGCGCTGAGAGAAGCGGGGTATGCAGGACGCGTGCTCGTCATCGACAAGGGGGAAGGGCTGCCGTATAGCCCCGTTCTCACGTCTTATTACGCTGCCGGGCGCATCCTGCGAGAAGCGTGCTTTCTCTGGGACGAAGAAGAGCTCGCGCGCTATGACGTTGACGTCATTTCTGGTGTCGAGGTCACCTCGTTGGACGTCGCCTCCAATCGGGTCGTGCTCTCCGACGGGCGCTCGTTTGCCTATGAGAAGTGCCTTATCGCAACGGGCGCGTCTCCTGCGCTTTCCGTTTCCGACGAGTTCAAACGCTGCAACCCGTTGGTGCTGCGTGACATGCACGACGCCGACCGCTTGCGCAAGCTGCTAGACGACAACCCCAAACCACGAGTACTCGTCTCGGGTACGTCCATGGTCGCTTTGAAGGTATGCGAAGCCTGCGTGCAGCGTGACGCTCCAGTGACGATGCTCGGGCGCAGCCCGCATATTCTGCGGGGCAGTGCGCATCCGGCGTGCGCCGCGCGTTTCGAGCAGTGGCTGTCCGAGCTTGGGGTTACGTTGCGCCTGTCAGACAGTATCGAATCGGTCAACGCGGCAGGGGCTGCGTTCGACGTGCGCTTCAAAGCGGACGGGCAGGTCGAGCGCTTCGACGCGCTGCTCGTTGCGCATGGCGTTAGGCCGAATATCGCCTTTGTCGCGGAAGGCGCGCTTGCTGTTGATGCCGGAATTCTCGTCGATGACACGATGCGCACGAGTGCGGCGGACGTCTATGCCGCAGGAGATGTTGCGCAGGCACGCGACGTCATGACCGGTAACAGCCGCGTCTTCGGTCTGTGGGCCACGGCATGCGAGCAGGGCATGGCAGCCGGATGTGCCATGGCCGCCGCAATGCGCGATTCGAATGGCCTGCCCGATGACCAGCACCGCTATTACGGCGGGTTTGCCTGCAACACCATTCACGTGTGTGACATCATGTTCGCTTCTGCGGGGGATGTGAGCGTGCGTGAGGGTGTCGAGATAACGACGGAGGAACACGAGGACGGGACGCTGCTTGTGTTCGCGTATCAGCCGGCATCGTGCGAAACACGCGAGCTCGTCGGCTTCAACATCGTCACGCGTGCTGACGAGCGAGGGCTTTTCAACCCTGCGCTCGATGAGATCGGCAAGCTCAAAAACGCGATTGAAAAGACAGGCGCGAATAGAGGGTGACCTGCGAGAGGAAAGGGGAACGGACGTGAACGAGGTACGGCGCAAGCTAAGAGGAAAGATTCCCGGACCGGACACGGGCATCGAGATACGCAAGTCCATCTGCACGATTTGCGACCCGGGTACGGAGTGCGGCCTGAACTTGTATGTCAAGGACGGCAAGATCATCAAAGTGGAGGGCGCGCCCGAAATGCCGCATTCCCATGGCAGCCTGTGTGCGAAAGGCGCGGCGACGCGGCAGTACGTTTACAACCGTGAGCGCGTCTTGACGCCGCTTCGACGCGTGGGGGAGCGCGGCGAGGGCGCGTTCGAGGAAATCAGCTGGGACGAGGCGCTCGACGAGATAGCCGCAAAGCTCAACGACATCAAGGCGCAGTACGGGCCGGAATCGGTCGTGTTCTTCGCGGGCTACCCCAAGTACTTCCGTCCGTTCTTGCAGCGGCTCGCGCTGGATTTCGGGTCCCCGAACTACTGCTGCGAGTCGAGCACGTGCAACACGGCCATCGTCATGGCGCAGCAGCTCACCTATGGCGCGGGTGCTGCGGCAGACCTGTCTGCCAGCGAATGCGTCATCTTCTGGACGCGCAATTTCTCGCATTCGAGCACGCTCGACATGAAGCGCGTCATCGACCGCCAAAACGCCGGTATGAAAATGATCGTCGTCGATCCGCGTGTCACTTACATGGCCATGCACGCCGACATCCACCTGCAGATTCGCCCCGGCACCGACGGTGCGTTGGCGCTTGCCTTGGCAAACGTCATCATCGAAGAGGGGCTGTACGACCAGGAGTTCGTACGTGAATGGACGGAGGGCTTCGACGAGTACGCGGCGTACGTGGCCCAGATGACGCCCGAGAAAGCCGCCGGAATCTGCGCGGTCGACGCAGAGCTCATCTACGCGGCAGCGCGCTTGTACGCGACCTCCAAGCCCGCCAGTATCATGACGAGCGCGGCTGCAGTCGTGCATCACACAAACGGCGTGCAGAACTACCGCGCTGTCTTCTGCCTCATCGGCCTGACGGGCAACCTGGATGTCGCCGGCGGCAACATGATCAACCCCGGCTCGATCGCTCACGTGCCCGGCGGGTTTCCCACGCGCGAGGGCGCGTTTCCCGGTACCGAGCGCCTCGCACAGCTGCCGCCGCGCATCGGCGCGCAGCGTTTTCCCGTGTGGAACCGCCTCACCGACATGGCGCAGGCGTGCGATATACCGCGTCAGATTGCCACGGGCGATCCATACCCGCTCAAAGCGGCGGTTTGCCTGGGGCTCAACTACCGCATGTGGCCCGATTCCGAGAACTTCATCAAGCGTCTGTGCGAACTCGAGTTCATCGTCGATGCCGACCCGTTTCTCACGGACAGCGCGAAATACGCCGACATCGTGCTTCCTGTCTGCACGTCCGTCGAGCGTAGCGAGGTGCGTTGCTGGCCGATGGGCTACGTCATCTGCACGCAGCCGGCCATCGAGCCGGTGGGGCAGGCCAGACCTGATGTCGATATCATTGCCGCGCTCTGCGCGAAGCTGGGCTTGGGCGACGAGCTGCTCGAATCCGGCTTCGACGCGTGCATGGACTGGATGCTGGAGCCGTCCGGCATGACAGTCGCGCAGCTCAGGGAGCATGAAAGCGGTATGTGGTATCCGGACAAGAAGCCGCCGCGGCAGCGCAAGTACCTCGAGGGAGGTTTCAACACCCCGTCTGGCAAGTTTGAGTTCGCCTCGCGCGTCATGAGCGAGTTCGACGGCGAGGGGCTCGAGGCACTGCCCGTCTACCACGAATCGGCCATGAGCCCGGTGTCCACGCCGGATGTCGCCACGGGCTACCCGCTCGTGTTGGTCGTCGGCTCGCGTCTGCCGATGTTCCAGCACAGCAGGATGTTTCGCGTGCCCTGGGTGCGCCAGTTCGCCAAAGACCCGATCGCAGACTTGAACCCGCGCACGGCGGCTGCCTACGGGGTCGAAGATGGGCAGTGGGTCGAGATTTCCACGCCCCATGCAAGCGTGCGGATGCGCGCGCATCTCACCGAGATGATTCGCGAAGGCGACGTGCATATCTTCCACGATTGGCCGCAGGCAAACGGCAACAGCCTGCTTGCGGGCGATTACCTCGACCCGGTATCGGGCTTTCCGGGGTACCGGTCGTCGCTGTGCAAGATTGTGCCCGCCATCGAGGAAGAGAAGGGGGAGTAGACATGGGCGTTTCCGGCAAGAAGACGATCAGCTTCGATTCCGACCTCTGTTTGGGGTGCTATTCCTGCGTCGTTTCGTGTATGGACCAAAACGACCTCGACGTTTTGGCCGATGGGCTGGCATGGCGTCATATCGAGCAAGTCGAGCGCAGCAAACCGCAGGCGGCGATATCGTATGTTTCCATCGCCTGCATGCACTGCGAGGATGCTCCCTGTCTGGCTGCGTGCCCGTCCGGCGCGCTCGCGCGCGATGCGCAGACGGGAAACGTCATCGTCAGAAGCATGCTGTGCATCGGGTGCCATGCCTGTGCCATGGCATGCCCCTTCGGCGCGCCGCGCTTTGGCTCGTCGGGCACAATGCAGAAGTGTGACGGATGCGCTGACCGCACGGCGTTCGGGTACGAGCCCGCATGCGTGCACAACTGCCCGACGGGCGCGTTGACCTTCGGGGAAATCAACGAGCAGATGGAAGCGCGCAGCGGCACGGCGGCGCGCAAGCTCGTGAGGTAGTACCGTACTTGAAAACGAGACGTTGAGGCTCGATGCACGGCGGCTGGGGACACCCGGCCGCCGTGTGCTATTTGACGCCGTAGAGCAGCCCGGCGTTTTTCACCATGAGCGGCAGGCGGGCAAACGGCGGGACGAAGTCCAGTGTCGCGACGTTGGGCTCGTAGTGGATTTCGGCAACACCGGCTTGCTTGAGTTCGTCGATGAGCTCGTCCATGTTGCCGTAGAGCTGCTCGTTTTTGAACATGCCCATAAGCGAGAAGTGCCCGCCCTTCTTCAGGACGCGCAGCGCCTCGAGCACCTGCTCGCGCTTTGCGACTTCGTATGTCGTGTCCATGCGGACGAAGCAGCTCACCACGGCATCGAACATCTCGTCGTCGAAGCCGGTTTCGGGGCCTGTCGCGGGGACGAAGACGACGCGGTCGGCCACATCTTCGATACGGACGTTCTCGCGGCATTGCCATAGCGAGTAACCCCACTCCATGAACCCTCTGTTCCAGCGATCCTGTGCGGTGATGTGCGCTTCGGGGAACGTGAACGCGCAGCGGATGGCAAGTTCGCCGTTGCCGCAGCCCAGGTCGAGCAGGCGGCCTTTCCCGTCCCAGCTGAGCTTGTCGAGCAAGTGGTGGTGCAGTTTCGTGAGCAGGCTGTTCTTTCCGGGGCGAAACATCTTCTTGACCAGCCTGATGTAGAGCAAGACGAGCACGGCGACGGCCGTGACGACCACCAGAGCCGTGCCGATGGGCACATTGTTGAAGAGGAGCAGTGTCGCGATGGCGATGACCAGGCATGCCGCGCAGATCAGGTACAGGTACTTCAAGAGAAAGTCGGGAACCCACGGGCCGTAGTCGGGCGCGTTCGGGTTCGATTTCTTCTTTTTCGGCTGCTCTTCGATCGTGTCTTCCACAACGCTTCCTTCGTATAGATGGGGTCACGAGCGTGAATAGTACTCTACGCGTCTTGTGCCGGCATCGTCTTTCAGTGCTGATTCCCTTTTGCAACAAAAGAGTATGAAGCAAACAGCATGTGTTGGGGACAGTGAAATTACTTGTTGATTGCTGGCCGTTTCGCGAGCGGGGATAATTGATTCTGCACCGGAAGGTGCACTTGCAACAAGAGAGTCGCAAAGAGAGGATGGGGTATGAAGATTTCAGACGAGACCGTCGTCCACAATCTGGGCCTCGAGTCGTTCGGTGGTGGAGCCAACTTGGTGGCCGCCGATGTCAAAGACGGCAAGCTCGCGCGTATTCGCCCGGTTCACTTCGATGAGGACTACACGAAAGAGGAGCTGAACTACTGGACGCTTGAGGGGCGTGGCGGACACACGTTTGAGCCCGGCATGAAAAGCTACACGCCGCCGTTCCCGCTGGTGTACAAGCGTCGTACCTATTCCAAGAACCGCATACCCTACCCGATGAAGCGCGTCGATTTCGACCCGAACGGGGAGCGTCATCCGGAAAACCGCGGCATCAGCAAGTACGTCCGCATCTCTTGGGACGAAGCCTGCGACATCATCGCCTCCGAAATCAAGCGCATTCACGACGAGTACGGCCCCTATTCCATCTTGTGCCAGGCCGATGGCCATGGCGAGAGCAAGGCCATCAACACGCCTCACGGCTGCATGACGCGCCTGCTTTCCGAATGCGGCGGCTTCACGATGCAGGCGCGCAACCCAGACAGCTGGGAGGGCTGGTACTGGGGCGCCAAGCACGCCTGGGGCATGGACCCGGTCGGCCAGAACACGCATTCCACGAACACGGCCCAAGACATCGCCAACAACGCCGATGCCATGCTCTACTGGGGCTGCGACCTCGAGACCAACACCTGGGGCTGGGGCGGCCAGCTGGCAAGCCGCATGGCCTACTGGTTCGACGAGTGCGGTGTCAAGCACATCGCCATTTCGCCCGATGCCAACTACACCAACGTCGTCCATGCGGACAAGTGGATTCCGGTCTTCCCGAACACCGACGCCGCCATGCAGCTGGCCATCGCCTATGTCTGGATTTCCGAGGGCACGTATGACAAGGAGTACATCGAGACGCATTCCGATGGCTTCGACTGGTTCGTGTACTACGTGATGGGCAACGAAGACGGCGTGCCCAAGACGCCAGAATGGGCAGAGCCTCTGTGCGGCGTGCCTGCCTACAAGATCAAGGCGCTTGCCCGTTACTGGGCCAAGCATGCCGTTTCCATCGCGCACTGCAACGGCGGTTCCTACATTCGCGCCGCTTTCGCCCACGAGCCTGCACGCTTGGAGGTGTACCTGCTGGCCATGCAGGGCGTCGGCAAACCGGGCCGCATCTCCATCAAGTTCATCGAGTGGGTGCTGTTTGGCATGTCCTCGTGCAGCCCGCTGCCGCTTTCCAAGGTCATCCCGAACACGGCGGCTTGCTATAACGGCCCGCTTATCGGCCAGGGCATGGAAAGCTTCGTACCCAAGGTGCTTGTGCACAAGGCGCTGCGTGGCGAGAAGCTGTCCTGGTACGGCCGTGGCACGTCGGCCAACCCGCGTGCCGACCAGTTCGAGAAGTTCGAGTTCCCCACGCCGGGCAACAAGCCCATCAAGATGCTGTGGTCTGACAACCCCTCGTTCACCACGAGCCTGAACGGCGGCTACGAGTTCCAGGACGCGCTGCGCAACGAGAACCTCGAGTTCTACCTCGTCGAGGCACCTTGGTTCGAAGACGACGCGCGCTTCGCCGACATCGTGCTTCCCATCTGCACCAAGTTCGAGGTCGACGACTTCGGCACCGACAACGACAGCGGCCAGTGGAGCGCGGTGACCTTCGAGAAGGCTGCCATCGACCACGTGGGCGAGGCGAAATCCGACTGGGAGGCCGTGCAGGAAGTCGGCCATGCGCTCGAGAAGTTCGGCGGCGCCTACGAGAACATCGTCGAGAAGATGACGAAGGGCAAGACCGTCGCCCAGCAGGTCAAGGAAGGCTACGAGGCCTGCGGCATCGCTGAAGACGAGCGTGACTGGGAGGCGTTCCAGAAGCGTGGCTACCAGCTCATCCCGACGCGCGAGGGCTGGGAAGACGAACCGGTCGGCCTGACGCCGTTCGTGGAAGACCCCAAGGCCAACCCGCTGGAGACCCCGACGGGCAAGATTGAGTTCTACTCCGTCCCGCTTGCAGAGAACTTCCCTGACGACCATATCCGCGGGCCGGTGGCGCACTGGATCGAGAAGGGCGACGGCCACGATGACCGCCGCAGCAGCGAGCGTGCCAAGAAGTACCCGTTCCTCATCGTCTCCAACCACCCGCGTTGGCGTGTCCACGCGGAATTCGACGATGTCGAGTGGCTGCGCGAAATCGAGACCTGCAAGGTCATAGGTCCCGACGGCTACGCGTACGAGCCGCTGTGGGTCAACCCGGTGGACGCCGAAAAGCTCGGCATCGAAAACGGCGACGTCGTCAAGGTGTTCAACGAGCGCGGTGCCGTGCTCGGCGGCGTGCGCGTCACCAACCGCATCATGCCCGAGGTCGTCTACATGGACCATGGCGCAAACAGCGACGTCATCGTGCCCGGCATCGGCGGCCTTGACCGTGGCGGCGCCATCAACCTGATCTGCCCCACGCCCGTCACGTCCAAGAACTCCGACGGCGAGGTCACGTCCGGCTACCTCGTGGGCGTCGAGAAGGTCGACGTCTTCGAGCTCGCGAAGAAGTACCCCGAGCAGTTCAACAGGAACAGTCACTACGATCCCGCATACGGTCAGGACGTGCGCGATTACATCGTCGAGGAGGCGTAAAGACATGAAAGCCCTGGTAGTCGATTACAGCAAATGCAACGGGTGCTTCAACTGCCAGCTCGTGTGCAAAGACGAGCACTGCGACAACGATTGGAGCCCCATCGCCAAACCGCAGCCGCAAAGCGGCCAGTTCTGGTGCCGTGTGGACCAGGAGGAGCGCGGGCGCGTTCCCGTCGTGCGCGTGCAGTACACGCCAACCTTCTGCGGCCACTGCGACGAGTGCCCGCTGCTGGAAATGGCGCCCGACGCGGTGTATCGCCGCGATGACGGTTTCGTCGTCATCGACCCCGAGAAGGCCAAGGGGCGCGAAGACCTCGTGGCGGCCTGCCCGTTGGGCATGGTGTTCTGGAACGCGGAACTCGAGATTCCGCAGAAGTGCACGGGTTGCGCTCATCTGCTCGACAATGGATGGTCGGAGCCGCGCTGCGTCGACGCTTGCGCCACCGACGCACTGCGTTACGGTGAGATTGAGGAGCTTTCCGAGCTCATCGAGGTGGGCGAGACGCTCGAGCCGCTCGCGGGGCTCGGCTCTCACGTTTATTACGTGAACAAGCCGAAGCGTTTCATCGCCGGCACGGTAGCCAATCGTGGCGTCAACGAGGTTGTCATCGGGGCGCCGGTCACGGTGATGGATGCATCTGGCGCCGTCGTGGCCCAGCTCGAAACCGACGAGTTCGGCGATTTCCGCTTCACCGAAGGAGACGACGCCGTCTACACGGTGCGCATCGAGGCCGAAGGTTTCGACGCCATCGAGCTTACGGCGGATTGCACGGGCACCGACATCGTGTTCGACGATATCTTGGTCGATCAGCAGTAAGCGCGCCACGCCGCAAGGCGGCTTGCTGTCCATGCGTTTTTCGAATGACCCCACCTGCATGCAAGCGGGTGGGGTCTCTTGTTACG
>CASDTD010000023.1 GCA_949283445.1 uncultured Coriobacteriia bacterium
CCGGTCGAGAAGGGCAAGAACGTGCGCGAGCCGGGCGAGGAAGCCAAGGCGGGCGAGGTCGTCGTGCATGCCGGTGAGGTCATCAACAACGCAGGTGCCGGTTTTCTGGCAAGCTGCGGCATCGTCGAGGTACCGACGTACCGTCGTCCCAAGGTGGCCATCATCGCCACGGGCTCCGAGCTCGTCGACCCGTCTGAAGTCCCCACGAAGGGCAAGATCCGCAATTCGAACTCTTCTGCGATGGCAGCGCTCGCCGTCGAGGCCGGCGCCATCCCGACGATTCTCCCCATCGTGAAAGACGCCTATGACGAGCTGTGCACGGCGGTTACCGACGCGCTGCAGGAATACGACTGCATCGTCACGACCGGCGGTGCCGCCGATGGCGATTTCGATTTCATCAAGCAGGTCGTGGGCAACTTGGGCGAGGTGTACCTGACTGCCGTCAACATGCGTCCGGGCAAGTCGCAGACTTTCGGCATCGTCGAGGGCGTGCCCGTGTTCGGCCTTTCCGGCAACCCGGCGGCGGCGTACATGGGCTTTCAGCTGCTCGTGCGCCCCGTGTTGCGCAAGATGCAGGGCTATTCGCACTTCGACCGCACTGAAGTCAAGGCCCGCCTCACCTGCGATGTCAAGGCGAAGAAGGACAAGCGCATGACCTTGGTGCGCGCCACCATCGAAAAGCAGGGGCAGGGCGAGTACACCGTGACGCCGCTCAAACAGCAGAGCTCTGGTTTGTTCGGGCCGCTGCAGCACTGCAACGCGCTCATGATCATCGAGCGTGGCGATGTTGCGCATGCTGTCGGCGACGAGCTGTCCTGCATGATTCTCGACATTCCCGAAGAGGTCATCATCTAACACCATGTGGCAAGCACGCGGTGCGTCTGCCGTATCGTCTGCGGCGCGCGAGCTGCCGCAAATCGGATGTCACAGAAAGATAACAGCAAGAGCCGTCCGTCGCGCGGGCGGCTCTTCTTATACTGGAGGGGTACTTCACACCAGGATTTCGGGAGGTAGTTCCGCATCATGACCCTTGCGCTCATTGACGTTGGGAGTAACACGATCCGTCTTTCCATTTACGCGGTGGGAAACGAGGCCAAGGAAATTCGCCAGGCTGTGCCCGGCGAGCAACCCGATGATTTGGGCAGCTTCGTCAGGCTTTTCTCGAAGAAGAGCACGGCGGGTCTTGCCGGCTACGTCGACGAAAACAACCTGCTCACCCGCGATGGCATAGACCGGGCATGCGAATCGTTGACGTATCTCAAGTCGATTGTCGACAACCTGAGAATCGAAGAGACGCACGTGTTCGCGACGGCGAGCTTGCGCAACGTCGACAACAGCGCCGATGCCCTTTTCGAAATCTGCGCGCGCACCAAGCTCGACATCGAGCTCATCTCAAGCGAAGAAGAGGCGTTGCTCGGCTACAGCAGCTTCAAGCACGATTGCCCGCTTGACCACGGCGTCATGATGGACGTTGGCGGCGGGTCAAGCGAAGTCGTCTGCTTCAAGAACAACGAGCCGACGTTTGTCACCTCCATTCCCTTGGGGTCGCTCAAGCTTTTCAAGAAAGACGTGGCGGAGCTGTTACCCACCAAGAAAGAGCGCAAGCGCATTTGCGCGCAGGTCGAGCAGGAGTGCGACCGTCTGGGTATCGACGGGCACAGCAAGCAGGAAGTGCTGTGCGGCATCGGCGGCACGGCGCGCGCAGCGGCCAAGCTGATGCGCCGTCACCTGGGAAAAGACCCGCTCGAGAACCGCTTCACCATCGGCGAGCTGGACGAGCTCATCGAGGTCCTGGCGAAAGACGACGCCCATGCGCTCGAGCTCATCATCAGAACTTGTCCCGATCGTATACACACGGTCATTCCGGGCCTGCTCGTGTTGTACACTGTAGCCAGGCGCTTCGATGCGCGAGAAATGATAGTGAGCAAGTACGGCGTGCGCGAGGGGTATGTCTGCGAGCGCATTGTCAAAGAATGACAGTTCAAACGGGGGAGATTGCATGACATCTGAAGAGCTGCAGGAAACTGAAGCCGAAATCGTCACCGACATACCAGTGCAGCCCGAAAGCCCTGCTGAGCAGCAGGGCGAAGGCGCGCCCGCGCCCGAGGACGCCGTGGACGCGCAGGAGGCCGGCGTTGCTCCTGTCGTGCGCAAGCAGCGCGATTTCAGCTACACGCAAAACCGCGAGCTCTCCTGGCTGCAGTTCAACCGTCGCGTTTTGGAGGAGGCGCTCGACGAGACGGTGCCCCTGTACGAGCGGCTCAAGTTCATCGCCATCTTCGAGAGCAATCTCGACGAGTTTTTCATGGTGCGCGTCGGCAGCCTCACCGACTTGATGATCATCGACCCGGATGACCGCGAGAACAAATCGAACATGACGGCCGAAGAGCAGCTCAAGGCCATCTTCGCCGAGACGAAAACGCTCATCGGGCTGCGCGATTCCATCTACGCGAAGACCATGGAGGAACTGACTGGTTACGGCATCCGCGAGCTCGACCTTTCGCAGATGTCGAAAAAGGAGCGCAAGTTCGCCCGCGACTACTACCGCGAGTTTTTGCGCCCCGTGCTCTCGCCGCAGGTCATCGACGCGCGTCACCCGTTCCCGCACTTGCGCAACAAAGCGAAATACGTTGCGACGCTGCTTACCGACGAAGACGGCATTGAGCGCATGGGCATCGTGCCCGTTCCGGAGGACATCCCCTCCGTGCTTATGGACCCGGACACGCCGCTTTCCTTCGTGCGCACCGAGCAGATCGTCGCTCACAACGTGGGCAAGCTCTTCGACATCTACGAGACGGGCGAACCCTGCATCATCTCCGTCACGCGCAACGCCGACATCAGCTTCGACGAGGAGAAGTTCTCCGACGACGAGGGCGATTACCGCCTGCATATGTCGCGTCTGCTCAAGAAGCGCAACCGTTTGAACCCGGTGCGGCTCGAGGTGCAGGGTCAGCTTGACAAGAAGCTGCGCGACATGCTGCTCGAGCGCCTGAACCTGACCAAGGAGCAGCTGTTCGTCTCGGATGCGCCCATTTCCCTGCAAGGCGCCTACTCCTTCGAGAAGAAGCTGCCCCCTTCGCTGAAGTCCGAGCTGTGTTACCCGCCGTTTTCGCCGCGCCTGTCCAAGACCTTCGACGCGCATGAAGGCGTGCTCGACCAGGTGGAGCAGCGCGACCGCGTCCTGTTCTATCCGTACGATTCTATCGACCCGTTCTTGCGCATGTTGGCCGAGGCTGCCAGCGACCCGACGGTTCTCTCCATCAAGATCACGCTGTACCGCCTGGCGTCCGATTCCCGCGTGGCCCAGCACCTGTGCGAGGCGGCGGAAAACGGCAAGGACGTCACCGTGCTCATGGAGCTGCGCGCCCGCTTCGACGAGGCCAACAATATCGACTGGTCCGAGCATCTGGAAGAGGCCGGCTGCAATATCATCTACGG
>CASDTD010000024.1 GCA_949283445.1 uncultured Coriobacteriia bacterium
CGGAACAAATCGGAGTTCACGCCCGTCTTCATGTTCTGTTCGTCGTTGCTGATGACGCAGGAATTGGAGCCTTCCGAACCCGCTGCAGGAATCGTGAGCACGCAGGCCACGGGCAATGCCGCTTCTATCGTCGCCTTCTTCTCGAAGAAATCCCAGACATCGCCCTTATAGGGCACGCCGAAGGCAATGGCCTTAGCGCAGTCGATGACGCTGCCGCCGCCAATGGCTAGGACGCCATCCGCCGCAAGCTCGCGCGCACGTGCGATGCCCTCGCGCACCAGCCCAACTTCAGGATTGGGCCGCACACCGGCAAGCTCAGCGTATTCGATGTCAACACCCGCCAGCGACGCGCGTACCCGGTCGAGCACGCCCGAGCGCACCACCGAACCCTGCCCGTATACCACGAGCACACGCGCGAAGCCGGCTTCGGCAAGCTTTGCGCCCGTCGCGTCGGTCACGCCACGCCCGAAGACGAACCTGGTCGGAGAATAATAAGTGAAATCGTTCATGAGAACTCCCGCGAGAAAACTATCGGATGCCGTCATCATAACGCAAACGTCTGTCGAGGCTTTGCGCGCGCGTGCCGATTGCTCCCCTCTCGCCCGCGCGCGTGCATGTAGTCGCACTTGACGCGTCACACATCAAATGGATTGAAGACCTCAATACCCAGATACTCGAAATCGCGCACATTGCGAGTCACCACCACCGCATCATGGCAAACGCAAAGCGCGGCAATCATGAGATCTTCTATTGTGGGCGTGCGCCCCGCATCAATAGCACGCGCATGAAGACGCGCGCACTCTTCTGCAGCGCGCGCATCGAAATCGAATATTCTCGACGCGTAAGATTCAACAAGCGCGTCTATAGTCTCGTCCAGTCTGTCACGGCGCTTCCCCTCGGGCATCATCAAACACCCGAATCTCATTTCCTCAATGGTCACCACCGTGAGAAACAAATCATCGGAATGCCCTTCGAGCCAATCGAGCACCTGCTGATTCGGCTGCCGCTTCGTCAGCTCTGACACGACGTTCGTATCGACAACATAAATCATGTCAGACCTCCACCGCTGTCACGCGTGGCACGTGGCGACGGGGAAGCTCGAATTCCATTCCGTCTACGCTATCCGCGTTGCGCCGGATGAGCTCAGCCCAGCTGCATGCAGACGGAGACAACGCCTCGCGCAAAATGGAGAGCGCTTCGGCCTGCTGGCTGCGTCCATTCTGAGCCGCACGAACGGCTAGGGCGCGTTTTGTCTGCACGTCGCAATCTCTTATCAGCAAGTCCGGCATAGCGCCTCCTTTGTCGTACGCTATCTATGATAGCAATACTAACAATACTAGCATCATAACGCAAACGTCTGTCGAGGCTTTGCGCGCGCGTGCCGATTGCTCCCCTCTCGCCCGCGCACATGCCACCGCGCCTTTCTATCATGAAGAATGTGCTTAATCAAAAAGGCACATACGCCTGCCCCAGAGAGAAGGGAGCACCACATGAGCCGTCTTGAAGGAAAAATCGCCATCGTCACAGGAGCAAACTCCGGCGTGGGAGCCGCCGTCGCCAAGCGCTTCGCGGCCGAAGGCGCTGTCGTCGTCATGAGCGCGCGGCGCGAGGAAGCGCTTGCGGAAGTCGCCGCGCAGATTGCCGAAGCCGGCGGCGAGACGTTTGTGGTGCCCACCGACATCTCCAAGCCAGGCGACCCCGAGCACCTCGTCGAGGCGACCATGGAGAAGTACGGTCGCATCGACATCCTCGTCAACAACGCCGGCGTGTTGGAGAAGGGCCTCAAGCCCATCGACCGCTACACCGACGAAGACCTCGACCGTCTGGTTGAGACCAACGAGAAGGGCACCATGCGCTGCATGCGCGCAGCGACTCAGCACATGGAAAGCGGCGCGGCAATCGTCAACATCGCCTCCATCGCCGGCGAGCGCGGGTGCGGCGGCGCGGCCTATGTCGCCTCGAAGGCAGCCATCATCGGCATCACCAAGCATGCGGCGCTGCGCTTCCAGAAAGCCGGCATCCGCTGCAACACCCTGTGCCCCGGCAATATCGCCACGCCCATGACCGCCGCCATGGACCCGGCAAGCCTCGACCCCGACATGATCGGCGCCATGGCCGCGCACAGCGACATGACCGCCCCCACCTGCATGCCGGAAGACATCGCCAACATCGTGCTCTTCCTCGCAAGCGATGAATCGCGCGCCCTGACCGGCCAGATCATCGTCAGTGACTTCGGCAGCATGCTGTAAGACACCGGCGCCTCCATCAACGCCGACACGCAGCCCGCTGTGAGCCCCGCTCCGGCGGGCTGTTCACTGTCATCTCCCCGCCTCATTGGCGCACGTGCTCCAGCCCTCGGAACACATCCGCGAACGTTTCGCGAGCAAAT
>CASDTD010000025.1 GCA_949283445.1 uncultured Coriobacteriia bacterium
TAGACTAAGGTTCGCAGCATGTCTTTCATCGCACTCGCGTTGGCAGTTGCCGCAGGTCTGTGCATGGCCTTGCAAAGCCCCACCAATTCGGCGTTGTCGCAGACGGTTGGCAACGCGCAAGCCACCCTCGTGTCCTTCGCCGGGGGCACCGCTTTGCTTCTCGTCCTCGCCCTGACCATCGGCCAAGGCGACCTGACGCGCATCGGCACCGTTTCGTGGTGGCAGGTGCTCGGCGGTCTGTACGGCGCGTTCATGGTTCTGTCCATCACCTATGCGGTCCCGGTTCTGGGCGTCGCGCTCACCCTGACCGTCATCATGGCCGGCCAGCTTTCGATGGGCATGGTCATTGACGCGAACGGCCTGTTCCTCGCGCAGCATATCGCCGTCACGCCGCTGCGCCTGTTCGGCGTCTGTACGGTCGTCGCCGGCATCGTCTTGGTCTACATCGGCCGCAAACGCGGCATGGGCACCGCAAAAGCCGTGAAGCATTCGAAATCACGCATGGCGCTGCTGCTCGGGATGTGCTTTCTCTCGGGCGTCGGCGGCGCCATACAGGCCCCTACGAACGCGTCGCTCGGCGCCGCCATCGGCACTGTTGAGGCAAGCTTCGTCTCCTTCGCGGGCGGTCTGGTGCTCATCTTCGTGTATGCGCTCATCATCACGAAAGGACATTTCACTTCTTTACGTGGCATAAGCACATGGAAGATGCTCGGGGGCGTCTACGGCGCGGGCAACGTCATCTGCGTCACCACCGCAACGCCTGCCCTGGGCGTGAGCTTGCTCATGGGCTGCCTCATGTTCGGGCAGCTGGGCGGTGGCATGGTCATCGACGCCAAGGGGTGGTTTGCCACCAAGCGGATACGCATCGACGCATGGCGCTGCGTCGGCGTCATTCTCATCGCCGCCGGCATCGTCGTGGTGACGGCGAGCAAGCTGCTTGCCTAGAGCAGCCCGCCCACCGCACCTGTGCGTTACTTCAATTCCACGGCATCGGTGCCGACAAGCTCCCCCACATGCTGGAGCATTTCCTGCGATGCGCAGTTGACGCTCACGGGCAGCTGGGCGCGGAACTTGCGGCCGTCTTGCTGCCTGATGTAGAGCGTGACAGGCTGCGTGCCCGGATATCGTGCGAAAATCGCCGAAAGACGGTTCATGGTGTCACTCGAGAGCGTATCGGCGTTCACGTGCAGCGCAAGCGCCGAAGGCCCGCGATGGGACGCGCCGCCATCCAAGCTGAGCGAGTTGATTTCGTAGGCGACGATCTGCACACCGCGGTCGCTGCGCTCGAACTTACCCTTCACATGCACGACGGGGTTGCCGAGCGCGTTTTCGGGCTGCAAGATATCGCGGTACTTTTCCCACGTCGACGACCACAAGACCACCTCGACCGTCGCCTCGAGGTCCTCCAGCTGCATGATGGCGAAGTTGTTTCCGCTCTTCTTGCTCGTCCTGATCTGCACGGCTGCCACCATGCCCGCGAAATCGTAACTCGCACCATCGTGGAATATATCCTCGTCGTCCACTTGGGAAAGCGCCGCATGGGAGTTTTCCTTGAGAAGCTCTGTATACGGGGACAGCGGATGGTCGGAAACGTAGATGCCGATAACGTCCTTTTCGAACTCGAGCTTCTGCAAACGTTCCCATTCCACGCCGTCGGCAGGAGGAATAGTGTCCTCGGAAACAGATTCGTCTTCCGGCGCGGCTTCCGCGAACAGGTCGAACATGGTGACCTGACCGTCTTCTTTATCCTGACGACGTTGCTGCGCACGGTCGAGCAGAGAGTCTTCCGACAGGAAGCTCCACAGCTGACGGCGTGTGTAGCCCGTCGAGTCGAACGCGCCAGCCTTGACGAGTGCCTCGACTACGCGCTTGTTGCAGGCATCTGCCGGCACGCGGAATATGTAATCGTAGAAGTCCTTGAACGGACCGTTCTTCTCCCGTTCGGCAATGATGAGCTCGACGACTTTCTCGCCCACGCCCTTCAAGCCTGCCAGACCGAAGCGCACGCCGGCATCCGTCGCCGTGAAGTCGCTGCGCGACTCGTTGATGTCAGGCGGTAGGACGGCGATGCCATCTTGCTTGCAGGCGTTGACGTAGTGGACGATCTTCTCCGTCTTGCCCGTGTAGCTGGAAAGCACGGCGGCCATGTACTCGTTGGGGTAATGGGCCTTCAGCCAAGCCGTCTGCATGGTGAGGATGCCGTATGCCGCCGAATGAGACTTGTTGAACGCGTATTCCGCGAACGCCAGAACATCGTCCCAGATGGTCTGGGCGACCTTGCGGGAATAGCCGTTGCGTTCGGCACCGTTGAGCCAGTGGTCTTCCATCGTCTCGACCGCGCCGTCAGCCCACTCCTGCTTGACCTCTTTCATGAGGGCGATTTTCTTTTTCGCCACGGCCTTGCGTACCTTGTCACTCTCGCCCACCGTGAAGCCGGACATGACGACGGAAATGCGCATGACCTGTTCCTGGTAGACGATGGTGCCGTAGGTGTTCTCGAGCACGGGCTTCAGACGTTCGTCGTAGTAGGCGATTTCCTTGCGGCCCTGCTTACGGTCGATGAAGTCGTCGACCATACCCGCACCCAGCGGGCCGGGACGGTACAGCGCGATAACGGCGACGATGTCGTCATACGTGTCCGGCTTCATGCGCTTGAGCAGCGCGCGCATACCGGAAGACTCGATCTGGAACACACCGGACGTGGCGCCGTTTTGCATGAGCGCGAACGTCTCGGGGTCGTTCTTCCAGTTGACGCCCTCGATGTCCAGGTCGACCCCCGTGCTCGCCTTGATGTTGGCGAGCGCTTTGGAGATGACGGTCAGCGTGCGCAGACCCAGGAAGTCCATCTTCAGAAGGCCCATGTCGGCGGTCATATGGCCGTCGTACTGGGTGATGATGACGCCGCCCTTGGTATCGAGCTTGACGGGCACGTAATCTGCGACGGCGTCGCGGCAGATGATGACGGCAGAGGCGTGCACACCCTCGCCGCGCGTGAGGCCCTCGAGCTTCTTCGCCGAATCGATGATCTTCTTCGTGTCGGCATCCGTCTCGTATTCCTTGCGCAGGTCGGGGTTGCCCGCCAACGCCTTTTCCAGCGTCATCTTCGGATCGTTCGGAATCATCTTGGAGATCTTCGCGCTGACGTAGACGGGATAGTCAAGCACGCGGGCAGCATCGTTGACCGCCTGCTTGGCCTTCATCTTGCCATAGGTGATGACGTGCGCGATCTTTTCCGAACCGTAGATGTCACGGCAGTGCTGGATGACGTCCAGCCTGCGCTCGTCGTCGAAGTCCATGTCGATATCGGGCATCTCGGTGCGTTCCGGTGAAAGGAAGCGCTCGAAGATAAGGTCGTTTTCCAGCGGGTCGAAGCGCGTGATGCCCAATGCATAGGAGATGATGGAGCCTGCCGCCGAGCCACGGCCCGGCCCGACACCGATGCCGTCTTCACGCGCCCAGCGCGCGAACTCCTGCACGATGAGGAAGTAGGCGGCAAACCCCTTGCCGCAGATGATCTCGTACTCGTGCTCGAAACGCTCCATGACGTCGGGACGCTGCGAGAGATCGCCGTAGCGTTCCTCCAGCCCCTCAAGCGTCATGTCACGCAGCAGCGACTCGTTGGTCTGCCCCTCTTTCAGGAAGGGGTAACGCGGCAAGATGATGTTGCCGAACTCGATGGTGACATTGCACTTGTCGGCAATCTCCAGCGAGGTTTCCAGGCACTCGGGATGGTCTTTGAGCGCCTCTGCCATTTCCTCGGGGCTCTTGAGGTAGAACTGGTCGTTCTTGAACTTCATGCGGTTGGTGTCGGACACGTGCTTGCCCATGCCAATGCACAGCATGAGGTCTTGCGTGTAGGCATCTTCCTGCTTGAGGTAGTGGATGTCGTTGGTGCCCACGACCTTCAGGCCCATTTCATGGGCAAGACGCACGAGCACGTCGTTGATCTGCGGCTCGGACAAGCCGGAGTCCGTCGTGACCTCGGGGCCGTGGTTTTGAATCTCGATGTAGAAATCTTCTTTGCCGAAGATGTCGATGAATTTGCCCGCCCATTCCTTGGCGACTTCGTATTCCCCGCGGTCGATGGACTTGGGGATGACGCCGGCAATGCAGGCAGACGTGGCGATAAGCCCCTCGTGGTACTTCTGCAGCATTTCATAGGTGGTACGCGGGCGGTAATAGAAACCCTCCACCGCAGATTCCGACACGAGGTGCATGAGGTTGCGGTAGCCCTGGTTGTTCTTGGCGAGCAAGATCATGTGGTAGAGCTCGGGGCGCTTGTCGCGCGAGAGCGTGGAATCGGGCGTGAAGTAGATTTCGCAGCCGATGATGGGCTTGATGCCCGCGTTGACGGCGGCCAGGTAGAATTCAGCGCAGCCGTACATATAGCCATGATCGGTGATGGCAACGGCGGGCATGCCCAGCTCTTTGGCGCGCTCGCACAGCGGCCCCAGGCGCGTGCAACCGTCGAGCAGGGAATATTCGGTATGGTTATGCAGGTGTACGAAGGTACCCGCATCGCGGCAGGTATGCGGAGCCGGGCCTTCGCCCAGAGAAGCTGCCTTTATCTCGTCCCAGCCGGGAATGTCTTTCTCTGCCATATTCACTTCTCCTCTTGGTGCGACGCGCGCGCTGAAGCTATCTGCTCAAGCGCCTCGAGCGCCCGTTCGTAACCGCCACTGCCGTAGTTCAGGCACTTCGACACGCGGCTGATGGTGGTTGCCGAGACCCCGGTTTGCTGCTGGATTTCCAAGTAGCTCGCCTTTTCGGACAGCAGGCGGGCTACTTCGAGACGCTGCGACATCTCCGTGATCTCCCGCACCGTGCACAGGTCTTGCAAAAGCGCATAGACGCCGTCTGTATCGTCTATCCTGGCAAAGGCACCGAGCAGATTGTCCACGAGCTCGGTCCTGATCTTATCAGCCGACAACCTAGGTCTCCTTGAATAGTGGATCTGCCATGTCCAACGCACATGACGTGAAAACGTGATTGTTGGTTTTGTATCCTACTACGTGCGCGTGACAAGGCAGGGAAAAATCGGGGATTTATCATTTTAATTCACGGACGAACCACCTCCCCCAGCCGTTACCGTTCATTCAACTAGCTCGACATTCCATACGTCGTCGAAGGCGATGACCGTCTTGACGACGGTGAGCGTGCGAAAGACCCCGTCGACGCGGGTCACGACGCCTTCTGCCGTCACATAGGCCTCGCCGTCATAGTAGACCACGCGTGCGACATGCCCTTTTTCCAGCGCGCGCAACTGCGCG
>CASDTD010000026.1 GCA_949283445.1 uncultured Coriobacteriia bacterium
ATGGAGACGGACGACCGCTGGGACAATCTCGTCTTCACCGCATACCAGGTGGCGCTGCGCGATTCGATCGTGCTGTTCGGCTCGGCTCAGGAGCAGCGTTGCGCCGGCGTGAGCTATATGCGTCATGGCGGCCAATACGAAAACATCGAGGGCACGTACGAAGTACGCCTGTTCGTTTCCGACGCGCGTCTGTCTACGGCGCAGCGCGCCATACGCGATGGGGCGCTGTGGTACACGGGCATGTTCATGGCACGTGCGGCCAGCGTACTGGGCGCTTTGGCCAGCGCGGGTGACGAGGGCGGCTCCGACGGGGGCTTCGGCGTCGAGCGCATCGCGGAGACGGCGGGTTTTCTGGCCCTGTTGGAACGCAGGGCATGGTGCACCGACGATGCGAAATCGATCATTTCGGTGCTGCCCGACACGACCATCGAAAAAGCCGCGTTCGAACGCTCGCGGCGCCTGGTCGCATTGCCGGTCACCGCGCCCGTCAAGCTTGTCTCGGCGTTAGCCGACCTCGACGATGCCGATGCAAGCGACGCCGCTGGCAACTGCGGGTACGGTTCCGTGGTGCAGCTGGACACGACGAACACGACGGTGTTCGAGCAAGAGCCGGGTCGCCTGGTGTGCGTGAGCGGAGTGGACAACGTTATGGTCATCGACACCGCCGATGCCGTGCTCGTCGCCGCCAAGCCCACGCTGCGCGACATGCAGCCGCTGTTTTCGGCGCTCGCCGGCGCCGGTGCCCCGCAGCTCGAGACCTCGGTGCGCCGGCCCTTCTCCTGGGGCACGGCGACTTTGCTGTTCAAGGTGGATGGCAGCGCGACCTGGCGTCTTGACGTGCGCGCGAACGTGACGCTGCGCACGCTGTGGCTTGCGGGCGCGTATGGCTGCGCCGAAGGGCGTGTCGCGCGCGAGCAGTATGCCGTCGCGGCGGGGGATGTAACGCTCGGCCAGAGCACGGATGCGCTTTCCATGACGGCGGGCGATGCCTTCGAAGTGGACGCCGACGACCCGTTCGTCGTTGTCAGCGGCAACGCCGGCGCGACGCTCGTGCTGACGGCCGCGCTAGGGTAGCCGCAGCGGCGCTTGCGCAGGGCTGGTGGGGGCGTCCTC
This sequence comes from uncultured Coriobacteriia bacterium, assembly GCA_949283445.1. The sequence goes on from CASDTD010000026.1 coordinate 1,114, forward strand.
TTCGCAAACAGAGCATTCTGGGCGTTTTTAGGCCCCCTTTTGGCTCTATAAGTGCACAGAATGCTTCGTTTATACCTATCGCTATACTTATCGTCCTTGCAATGCGTTCGCGTCTTCTGGGTTTGCCCGCCGGGCTGGCTCGATGCCCGTCGCGAAAAACCCGCAAATTCGTTCATAAGTGGAAAACTCCCGTTTCCGCAGGTGGAACCCATGGTTTTGTCCACATGGCACGTGGAGAGGCAAATTGACGCATGCGCGTGTCACAGCAAACCGCTATGGTAGGCACCCCGTATCGAGGAGAAGGAACGTAGAGAGTGCCCATGCCAGAACTTGCCTATTCGTCACCGAACAACAACGTCGAGCGCATCATGCCGCAGGACATCGACGCGGAAAAGGCCGTGCTCGCGGCCATGCTGCTGAGTCCCGACGGCGAGGTCGTCGAAGAGGCCATGATGAAGCTGTCGGCCAGCGAGTTCTACCGCCCGGCGCATCGCAAGATCTTCGAGGCCATGGAAGACCTCTACAACCAGGGCAAGCCCATCGACCAGCTCTCCCTGGCCGACCGGCTGAAGAGCCGCGGGGAACTCGACGCCGTCGGCGGCAAACCCTACATCGTCGAGCTCGGCAACAACACCTACGCGCTGGCCAACTGGTCCTACCATGCCGACATCGTCAAGCGCGAGGCCATGCTGCGCGACCTCATCGGTGCCTCGGTGCGCATCACCGCGCTGGGCTACGACGCCCCCGACGACCTCGACGAGGTCGTGGAACGTTCGGAGAAGCTGCTGTTCGAGGTCACCAACAAGCGCGTGGCTACGAACTTCCAGAAAATCGACTCGCTGGTGGTGGAAACGTTCAACGAGCTGCAAGAGCTCGCCAACTCCAAGAGCAAGTACCATGGCGTGCGCACCGGTTTCAACGACCTGGACGACTTGTTCGGCGGTCTGCGCGGCGGCGACTTGGTCATCTTGGCTGCCCGTCCTTCCGTGGGCAAGACGGCCTTCGCGCTCAACATCGCCAGCCGTTCTGCCCAGCTGGGCACCTCGGTGGCGTTCTTCTCGCTGGAAATGTCGGCTCAGCAGCTCGTGCAGCGCATCATCGCCACGGAATCGCGCATCAACGCCAAGAAGATGCAGACCGGCCAGCTTTCCGCGCAGGACTGGACCAACCTCATCTCGGTGTCTGACCGCCTGTCCAAGCTCAACCTGTGGGTCGATGACACGCCGTCGGCTTCCATCTTGGAAGTGCGCGCCAAAGCCCGTCGCCAGCTGCGTCACGTCGAGCCGGGCAAGGGCATGATCATCGTCGACTACCTGCAGCTCATGCAGCCGCAGAACAGCCGCACGGAATCGCGTCAGGTGGAAATCGCCGAAATCTCGCGTGGCCTGAAAATCCTGGCCAAGGAGATGGACATGCCCATCATCGCGCTGTCGCAGCTGTCGCGTGCGGTCGAATCGCGCCAGGGCAAGCGCCCAGTGCTCTCCGACTTGCGCGAGTCCGGCGCCATCGAGCAGGACGCCGACATCGTCATGTTCCTGGACCGCTCCGCGGACGAGCAGGAGGCCGAGCGCGCGGATCGACCGCCCATGAACGTGACACGCGTCATCGTGGCCAAGAACCGCTCCGGCCCTGTGGGCGATGTCGACCTCATGTTCCTCCCGGCAAGCACTAAGTTCTACGAGCTGGACGAGAACCACGAGGAATAGCTCCCGCATCGGCCCAGCCGAGAGGCCCTTTGAAACCTTATGCTCCCCTGCAAGCAAGAATCGCTTAAGGTTTCAAAGGGCCTCTTGGCGGGGTCTTGCGCTCTTCTCGCCCGCTGGGTTATCAACAAGTGAAGAAGGGGCAAACTGACGGGACGTACCGGTAGAT
>CASDTD010000027.1 GCA_949283445.1 uncultured Coriobacteriia bacterium
GAGCATGCTCTGTAAAAACCAGCCGATGGCAACCATCAGGGCGATGTTGGCGGCGAGTGCGATCCACTGCAGTCCCACGTTGCCCGCAATGTACTTACGGGCTTCTGGCACCATCGCCAACAGGCGCTTGTCGAACATGAAAGCTTCTCCCCTTCGTCTCCAGCGTCGTGCTCCCTTGCTTGTTCCCAAAAGGAATCAAATGCTGTTTTTTCTCATGCGGTAGCGCAAAATTAGCCTTTGCTTACTATTTGAGCGAAAAAAATTTCCTGGGTTACTCCGGTAGAGGACGCTCCGGCAGCTCCATGTCCTCACAGTCAATAGTTCGGTAACGTGGGGGCGGCGCTTCAAGCCAGGTGTGCGAGAATGGCCGCAGTTTTCGAGCGCGACAAATGCGACATGAGAGAGGTGCCGACCGATGGCTGAAGACAGCGAAGAGAAGAAGGCAGGCGCGCAGGCAGGTGCCGAGGCGGCGGGCGGGCAGAGTGCGGAAATGCCCCCGCTGCCCGAATACGAGCTTTCGTCATATGAACCAGTCGAGTTCGAGATGCCGAAGCTGGAGGTCGACGATGCGGTGGTCGACCAGAAAATCCACGAATATCTCGAGCAATACGGCACCGAGTACGTTCCCACCGACCGTAAAATCGTGGGCGCGCACGACGACGTGAGAATCGACGTTTTCGTCATGAAGGGCAGCGAGGAAATTCCGGCGCTGACCTCCGACAACCGTCTGTTCACCTTGGGCGAGGGGCTCATGCCCGAGCAGTTCGAGAAAAACGTGCTGGGCATGAAAGTGGGCGAGACCAGGGAATTCGACTTCGACGCTCCCGACTTCGATGCCCCTGACGGCGCCGAGACCACGTTTCGCGCGTCGGTCACCGTGAACAAGATTATGCGCAAGACCATCCCCTTGCTCACCGATGGCTGGGTCAGGAAGTACCAGCCCGCCTTCAAGGACGCGCAGGGCTTTCGCGCGCACATCGAGCAGGAACTGCACGCCCAGGCCGGGGCAATGTACGAGCAGGAGAAGAACCAGCGCGCCGTGCACGCGCTTTCCGAGCGGTTCAGCGGGCATATCGACGACGCGTTCTACGAGCAGATGCGCGCCCAGCTTCAGATGGGCTACGCCCAGCAGGCGCAGGCGCAGGGCATGAGCATGCAGGATTTCATCAAGGCGCAGGGCATGGACGAGAACACGTTTTCCATGATGCTCATGATGCAGACGCGCGAGATGCTCGTGCAAGGCTTCTGTCTGGACGCTTGGGCGCGTCACTTCGGGCTTGAGGTAAGCGATGCCGATCTGCACCAGTTCGCGGCGATGATGGTTCCCGCGGGCCGGGCAGATGAATTCCTCAAACGCCTGGAGGAAAGCCCCGAGGAAAAGGAATCGTTTACCCAGTCGGCTTTGCGCTACGTCGCCAACAGGGACCTCGTGGCCAAGGCGAAGATCAGTTATGTGGACGCCTCCGGCGCTCCTGCCGCGCCCGACGGGCAGTAGGGCCGCAGCAGACGGGGCCTCACACTAAACGACGATGCCGCAGCTGGGCATGCAGGCCATCCGTCTTGCCCGGTGGGCTTTACACGCGCCCGTTCGCGAGGACACAGGCGCGTATCGGGGGTACCGCACTTCACAGGGCGGGCCGCACGTGGAACAATGTTTCGCGTTTGCGGCCCGCTTCTCGTTTGAGCTTGCAATTAGCGCACGTTTATCGAGAATCAGCCGTATAGCATGATGCCGCGTGGGGAGGATATGAAGTATCTTTCCGCTCACGTGTTCATCAGGAGCATTTTGCAATGATGCAGTAAGAGAGATAGAAGGAGGGGGCAGTGACAGAAACAATTGATATCCACGCCGAAGGCGTGGAAGTTAAGAAGTCTTGCTGTTACTTCTGCCATCAGAACTGCGGCGTGCTCGCTTACGTCAAAGACGGTAAGCTGATTTACGCCGAGGGCGACCCGGATCACCCCACGAACGCGGGTGGTCTGTGCACGCGTGGTAATCAGGCGAAAACGTTCGTCGACAATCCTTCTCGCATCAACTACCCGCTCAAGCGCGCGGGCGAGAAGGGCGAGAACAAGTGGGAGCGCGTCTCTTGGGACCAGGCGCTCACCGAGATTGCCGCCAAGCTCAACCAGATCAAGGAAGAGAGCGGTGCCGAGGCCGTCGCGGCTGCAGCAGGCACGCTGCGCACCGACGACTGGGCGCGTCGCCGCTTCCTGAACATGTTCGGTACGCCCAACGGCTTCCACAACGCGCTGCTGTGCTGGATCCCGACCTTCATGGTCGAGACGGCAGTTTCCGGCTGGTCTCCGTTCGAGACTGACCTGGGCACCTCCAAGTGCGTCATCCTGTGGGGCTTCAACCCCGGCGCCTCTTCCATGCCCGGCGCTCACGGCTACTTCGACCTGCAGAAGCAGAACGGTCTGAAGCTCATCGTCGTCGACCCGCGTTATTCCGAGACCGCGGCTCACGCCGACCTGTGGCTCCCGCTTCGTCCGGGTTCCGACACCGCCCTTTCGCTGGCGATGCTCAACGTCATCATCAACGAGGTCCTCTACGACTTCAAGTTCGTCAAGGAATGGTGCGTCGGCTTCAACGAGCTGCGCGATCACATCCAGCAGTACACGCCGGAATGGGCTGCTCCGCTCACCTGGCTCGAGCCTGACCAGATCCGCGAGGCTGCTCGTATGTACGCCACCAACACCCCCGGCAACATCCAGTGGGGCTGCACGTG
>CASDTD010000028.1 GCA_949283445.1 uncultured Coriobacteriia bacterium
CGGCATCTTGAAGAAGGCCAGCACGAAAATCACGGCGACAATCTCGACGATGATGGCGCAGTACCAGATGACATGCCAGGCATTGGGAACGCCCTGACCGCCGCCCAGCGCGAACAGCATCGGGGAGAACACCATGGAGAAAACGGTGCCCACGGTGATCCACTGCGACCAGATGCCCATGGACAGGCCGAGGTCCTTACGCGGGAAGATGCGCGGAACGAGGTTCGGGCCGACGACGGCGATAAGACCGTAACCCACACCCTCGAGCACGCGGCCGGTAAGGAATCCGCCCGGATCGGTCATGAACAGGCAGACGATCGAGCCAATACCCATCAGGATGACCGACAGGACGGCGGTGAGCTTGAAGCCCATCTTCTGCCCCAGCCACATGCCGGGAAACGCGAAGAGAAGCGCCGGAATCGAATACGAACCCATGATCTGGGAGACCATGGTCTGCGGGAAGTTGAGGTCGGCGGCAATGAACTGGATTGCCGGAGACGCCTTGAACATGTTGAACGCCGCAAGAGACGCGACCAGGAACACGGCAGCAAAGCTCAGCCAGCGCTGCGCCGGCGTAAGCTGCCCGTCCTGCACGCCCCATGCCCTGAGTTTTTCCATGAGCAAATCCTCCTCTTGTCATGCAAGCACGTTGATGTGATTGCGCCGACACGGCGCGTGGGCCGCATCGGTTCCGAGAGTGGTACCGGCTCTCGGCCTCTCCTTCATGACTCGTGCGCAACGCTACGGTCTGCAAGGCAGACAATACGGAGGATTCGCGCCCGTTCCATCCCGACGACAGGCTCAAACCAGGGCGGAACGCACCTGAAACATGGCCTGAAACGCCTCAGACGCTTGGTCATAGAACAGCTTATGCCCATACGGAATAAGACATGTTTCCGCAGGTAGATAACAGGGTGAGACGGCTGCGCTACCCAAGACGGTCGTTGATGGCGTTTTCCACGACGGTGATAAGGTCTTGCTGGGAATGGATGTCCATCTTTTGATAGATATGATAGGAATGGCTCTTCGTCGTGTGCATGGATATACACAGCGCATCGCAGATATAGCGCGCGTCGCGCCCTTTGCTCATCAAGCGGAACACGTCGCGTTCGCGCGGGGACAACCCGAACTGCTGCTCGAGCGCTTCGCATGCCTCACGCCAGTACACCTCGGGGTCGACAACCGTCTCCTGGTCGACACGCAGGCTGCGCACCGGCAAGGTCATGGACGCGACGTTGTTGCGGATGTTGAACAGCACGACGGCTACCAGCACCGCGATGACGATGCCGGAAAGCAGGGTCAGGATTTCAGGCCGTGCGGGAATGAGCCCCTGCGCGCCATGCAATACGAACGCGAGCGCCCATCCCACGAAAATGCCAATGGCGTTGGCAAGGCGCCCCATGGAGAAATGACGGGTAAACGAAACGTCGTGGACGATAACCGTGCGCGAAAGCGAGTACAGCGTGATGCACTCATAGGCGGTGAACCCGAAGGCCACGATGGCGCAACAGGCGATAGTGACCTCGCGCGACACGCCCGAAAGCCCCGCGAGCGGCGGAATGGCGGCGCTCACCAGAGAGAGGAAGATAATCTGCGCGGCGCCGATGCTCACGTATTTGCTCAGCCACACGCTGTACACGCAGAAGGCGACCGCCGACAAAAAGAAGCACACCCACACGAAGCTGATGCCGTACATGCCGTCGTTCATGTTGAGCAGCACGTATTGCGTCATTGCGAACACGCAGCTGTAGACGAACATCTGCACCTGCAGGCGGTTCGAGTCATGGCGTAGCGGCGACTTCTTCATGCTGCTCTTCTGCCTGAGCACATGCTCCACCGCCTCTTCGTTACGCGTCTCGATTTTGAAGGCGACGCCCGCCAGAAGTGGGATGCTGAGCACCGCAACGACCTCGACAGCCGTCACCCCGCTGATGAGGATGAGCACCCCCACGGCCACCGCGAGAAATATCGATTGGTAGACCATGGGAATCGCCGTGTCGGCATCCATCGTGCAGAACTTGAGACCGACGAGCATGACCATGAAGCCGGCACCGATGCCGGAAAGCAGCCAGAACAGCCCGGCAAGCACCGGGATATAGGGAACGCCGCAGAGCATGGCAAGGCTGTACAGTGCTGCATCGGGCATGAGTAACATGCCGAAGATACGCCACGTCTTCACGCTGGTGCGGCTTGCCTTGCCCGCTTTGACGCGTGACAGCACGTGCACGACGAGCAAGACAGCTACCGTGCCGAACGCGCTCGCGCCTCTGAGAATGTACTCGCCGCCCGCGTCCAGAATGGGAGCGATGACTTCCGCGTCAGACCAGTAGTGCAGAAACATCCACGCCCAGTACAAACCAACGAGCACCATACTGCGCAGATACGGGGCGCTGTTCGCAGGCGCGCTCTGTTCCTGAACCGAACCCTCGGCGTCCGCGGCGATACACTCACGAGTCTTGCCGTCTTCCAACGTCCCCCCCTCTCAAAGGCGTCTTCACACGAACCATATTATGGAAAGAGCTACCCCCCCCCCGAGGCCCACGCCAGCAATTCACCCCGGCATATCGCGAAATTCAG
>CASDTD010000029.1 GCA_949283445.1 uncultured Coriobacteriia bacterium
TATTTGATGCCCTCGACCAGCGAGTCCTTCTGGCTGATGAGCGCGCCAATGAGCTCGGTATCGTTGACCTTGCCCGAACTCATGGCCATGAACTGGTGCTCGCCGTTCGCGAAACACGCTTCGACGAGCGCTTCGGCGTTGTTGATGGCGCTTACCGTGGCAAGAGCAAAGGTGCCGAAATGCGAGCGAATAAGCAGCGGCTGCGGGTCGGTGTCGCTAATGCAGCCGATGCCGCAGGTGCCATGGAAGGTGTCGAGGTCGGCCTCGAACTTCGTGCGAAACGGCGTGTTCTCGATGGAGTGGATTTCGCGCTGGAAGCCGTCTTTGCTGTCATGCAAAACCATGCCGGCACGCTTGGTACCCAAATGCGAGTGATAGTCCACACCGAAGTACACGTCCAACGTGACGTCTCGCTTCGATGTCGCGCCGAAAAATCCACCCATAGTCTGCAAACCTCCACACCCGGTTTTTCTCGTAACGGATGAAAGTATAGGGGCATACGCCGCCCCTTTAAACGGCAAGTCGGTCAACGTGCGCAGGCCGCCGTCGCGAATGACCTCTATGTTGGCGAGCAAGAAGCTTTGCGCCCTCGCTGTACTATCGAGCGTGACGATTGGGGCGCAGGCATACGTCGAATGTGACGAATGGGCCGCACATGCACGTCGGGTGCGACAAAACCGTCGCACCCGACACAGGAAACAATTATTTCATCGCACTCGACGCAAACAGACTATCGCGAGCCTTCCGTTTACAGATTCGCGCTTTTCGCGGCTTTGCGCGCGGACTTGATAAGGAACTCCCGATTCGTCTCGGTTTGCTTGAGCGAGGTGATGAGCATCTTCATGGCGCGTTCCGTGTTGTTCATGTTCGCGAGCAGGCGGCGCAGACCCCACACCAGCGGCGCTTCTTGTTCGTCGACGAGCAGTTCGTCTTTACGTGTGGAGGAGGCTACCGGATCGATAGCCGGGAAAATGCGCTTTTCAGCCAAGCTGCGGTCGAGCTTGAGCTCCATGTTGCCCGTGCCCTTGAACTCCTCGAAGATGACCTCGTCCATCTTCGAGCCCGTGTCCACGAGCGCCGTGCCCAAGATGGTGAGCGACCCGCCAAATTCGATGTTACGGGCAGCGCCCAGGAAGCGCTTGGGCGGATACAGCGCCGTGGAATCGACGCCGCCGGAAAGAATGCGCCCAGATGCGGGCTGGCTCAAGTTGTACGCGCGCGCCAGACGCGTGATGGAGTCGAGCAGAATGACGACATCCTGGCCGTTTTCCACGAGGCGCTTGGCGCGCTCGATGACGAGTTCGGCCACGGCGATGTGGTTTTCGGAAGGCATGTCGAAGGTCGAGGAAATGACCTCGCCGTCGATGCTGCGCTCCATGTCGGTGACTTCCTCGGGGCGCTCGTCGACGAGCAAGCACATGAGATGCACTTCGGGGTTGTTGGCGCTGATGGCAGCGGCAATGTCTTTCAAGACCGTGGTCTTGCCGGCTTTCGGCGGCGAGACGATGAGGCCGCGCTGGCCTTTGCCGATGGGGCTCACCAGGTCGATGGCGCGGGCCGTGAGCGTGTCCCTGCCATGTTCCATGACAAGACGTTCGTCGGGGAAGATGGGCGTGAGGTTGGCGAACTTCACGCGATGCGTCGGCCCCTCGAACGGTTCGTCGTTCAAGGTGACGATGGTGTTGAGCGCCGGGTACTTCTCGTTTTCGCGCGGCGGGCGCACACGCCCAGTGATGTAGTCGCCTTTACGCAAGCCGTTACGGCGCACCGTGCTCATACCTACGTAGACGTCATGCTCGCCCGGCAGATAACCGTCGGTGCGGATGAAACCGTAACCGTCGGGCAGCAGATCGAGAATGCCCTCGACCATGACGAAGCCTTCCGACTGCAAAAGCGCATCATAGACAGCCGAGACCAGATCGTCACGCTCGCCGTATTCCGTCGGGTCGACCTCGAGCTCCGTCGCCTTGGCGATGAGCTCTTCGTCTTCGAGGCTGGCCAGCTCGTCGCGCGTCGCAGACGGGACGATTTCCCTGCGCTTGTTGTTGTTACGGTTGCGGCGGTTGCGGCGGTTGCGGCGCTTCCCATTGCCCGCATGGGCATCCTGGTCTTTGGCCTCGCCAGATTCGTCGGCACTGCCTTCAGCGGGCTTTTCAGCCGCATCTTCGGCAGCAGCCTCACCGCTTGCCTTCTCCTCGGCAGCACCCGGCGCTTCGCCTGGCGCGGCATCTGCCTGCACCGGGGCGGCCGCATCCGAGTCGCCTTCAACAGCAGGCGCTTCTTCTTGCTGCTTGACCTGCTCGGCCTGCGCCTTCTTCGTCGTGCGACGGCGTGTCGTCTTCTTCGGCTTGGGAGCTTCCTCGTCAGCCGTCGCGGCACCAGCTGCTGCCGCAGGCTCCTCTGTAGTCTGATTTGCAGCAGGGCTTTCTGCATCTTGCTCGGTTTTCGCGGCCTTCACCGTACGGCGGCGCGTCGTGCGCTTGGGTTTCTCGGCCGGCTCGTCTTGCTCGGGCTTTTCTGCCTCAGCTGCCGCCTGACCCGTTTGTTCTTCTTCGGTGCCAGCGGGCTTTTCGGCCGCCTTCTTGCGTGTCGTACGCTTACG
>CASDTD010000030.1 GCA_949283445.1 uncultured Coriobacteriia bacterium
GACGAGCCGGGCAATGACTTGGACACGGACATGCTCGCGCAGCTGGAAACGCTGCTCGACACCTGGTCGGGCACCCTGCTGCTGGTGAGCCACGACCGCTATCTGGTCGAACGCGTGACCGACGACCAGTACGCGCTTATCGACGGGCACGTCATTCACCTGCCGCGCGGTGTCGACCAGTATCTGGAGGAGCTGGCGCACCGTAAGGCGGGACAGCAGCCTGCCAAGGTGGTCGCGCGTTCTGACGGCGGCTCTTCAAGTGCTTCCAGCGAAGACGGCGGAAGCCTTGGCCAGCGCGAGCTGCGCGAGTTGAAGAAGAAACGCAGTTCGACCGAACGCAAGATGGGAACGGCGCGCAGCAAGATTGCCAAGGCCAAAGAAGAGCTGCTGACCATAGACGGCACCGATTTCGTCGCATTGGGCGAGCAGCAGAAGAAGATTTCGGCGCTGGAAGCCGAGCTTGCCGAACTTGAGGATGTCTGGCTCGAGGTCGCCGAGCTTCTGGAGGGCCACGACCAAGGATGATGTGGTGCTCATCGGTGTAGTTTGCGTGATGAGAACGCTAAGTGACGGGGTGCCCTATCTGCTGAAAGCTGAAAAATGATAGAATCACATCCTATGTCATGCATTGGTTGAACATCGAGATGCTCGTGACAGCTGTAGATGCGTGGCTTGGCTCCCCGCTTGCGGGGGCTGGTCTTTGTACCCAGACAGACGAGGGGTTATGGCACATTATTCGAGAAGGCCGGGCCGCAACAAAGACGGCAGCTACGACCTTTCTGAAGCGCAGAACGCCCGCGCGTCGCGTAGAAGTTCGCGACGTCCGGACGATGGGATGACCGTATCAGGTGCCCATCAGGTTCGCTCGTCGGGCAGGACGCGCAGGCGCGACGAGTATCAGCAGCGTCCGGCTCACAGCACGCGTGACGCGCACGACCGCTACAGCCGCGAACGTGAAAGGCACGCCTCGTCACACGGGCAGCACACGCGCCGCGAAGACACGGCGCCGTACCGGCAGGTCGAACGTCCCCGTCGTGAGGCGTATGCCACGGCATCGCGCAGGTCCGGTTCCTCTCGCCGTCATGACGACGAGCTGGCCGCGCAAACGTCTGAGTATTCGCGCAGCGCCGCGCGCTACCACGAGAAGAAACGCGGCATGTCGCGCGGCAAGAAAATCGTCTTAGGTGTCGTTATCGGCTTGCTCGTCGTCTTGGCGGCGGGCGGCACGGCGTTTGGCCTGTGGTACAACAGCATCATGAACAACTTGAAAGGCGATCACAACATCGGTGGTCTGGCCGATGTCAGCGGGGATGAGCCGTACTACGTCCTGCTGCTGGGCGGTGACTCACGCGAGGGCACGAAGGACAACAACCGCTCTGACTCTATCATGGTCGCCCGCGTCGACGAGACGAACAAGCAGGTCTCGCTTCTCTCGATTCCACGCGACCTGCGCATCAACATGGGCGAGCACGGTTACCAGAAAATCAACGCCGCCATCGAGTTCGGCGGCTACGATTACGTCATCCAGATCGTCAACCAGCTTCTGGGCATCCAGATCAACTACTACGCGTTCATCTACTTCGACGGGTTCGAGCAGCTCGTGGACAAGCTCGGCGGCGTGACCGTCGAGGTGCCGGAAGGCACCTATTACGCGGGCGTGTCCGTTCCGGCGGGCGACGCTGTCCAGATTAACGGGCAAGAAGCGCTTGTCTTGGCGCGCTGCCGTCACGGCAACCCGCCTGACCAGGGCGCCTATGCGATGGGCGACTACCAGCGCACCCTGAATCAGCGCAACCTCATCAAGGCCATCGGCAAGAAGGTCTTGCAGTCCGACGTCACGCAGCTTCCCGATCTGATCACGGGGCTTTCGGAATGCGTCGAGACGAACATGGACGTTTCTCGCATCGTGTCGCTTGCCGAGAACATGAAGGGCATGGACATGGACGCGATGGAAGCAGAGCAGCTCCCCATTGCCGGCACGACCGAAACGGGCGGCACCGGCTGGTGCGCCGTGCTCTACAACGACGTGTTCGAGGTTATGCGCGACAACTTCGTCAACGGACGTTCCCTGCTCACGGGGCTTGACGGGTTCGACGAGCAGCACAACGACGACGATGTCGGCAGCGACTATGTCGACGGCGAGCTGTACGGCTATACAACCTATGCTGACAAGTACGGCGACCCGATGAGCTCGACTGCCTCGACAGGCGAAGAGGGCACCGAATAGCAAGTCGACTCGGAAAGCATAGAGCGAAATCAAACTCGCATACTGCCCCACGGTTGTTTCATGACCGTGGGGCAGTTTCATTTCTGCCATACTTCGTAGTTCACATTTTGCTCACAGGGATGTAACAACTTCTCTTGACACATCGAGTACTCTGTCTGTCATCAGGAAGGTCTAGCCATACCGCAGATCGCGAGCATTCATGCTCCTCCCTTCGCGCGGATGACATGTGCGCTTGTCGGCTGCTTATGGCGGTCGAGAGACAGGAGCGCACATGAATAGATCAAGATTCATCGTCACCCTTGCCGCAATTCTCGTCTTGGCACTTGGCATCGGGGTTCTGGCGGGCTGCGGCGCGCAGAACCAGCAGGGTGCAACTCAAACGCAGGCGACGGCGATTCCCGAAGGGGGAGGCTCGCTGCTCGTCAAGGTCAATCCGGAAATCGCCGTCATCTACGACAAAGACGGCAAAGTCGTTGCCGTCGAAGGCCGCAACGACGAGGGACGCGCCCTCGTGACCGACGATGCCGAATTCATCGGCAAGGACTGCAAGACTGTCGTGAGCGCGCTGGTCGCAAAGATCAAGGGCGCCGGCTACATCGTCGAAGAGGTCGAAGGCGACGGAAACAACATCACGATCGAAGTCGAGGATGGCTCGCGCGTTCCGTCCGAGAACTTCCTGAGCGGTGTCGTCGCGGGAGTCTACAAGTACACGAACGGCCAGAAAATCAAGGCTAAAGTCAACGTCGAGGGCGAGAGCCGTTACGGGTGGTCGGAATATGGCGACAGCGATTACGGTCCCGACAACGACGGTGTGACCGATTACGATGACAAGCCAGCTGCGAAGAAGACCACGTCGAAGAAGAGCGCATCGAACGACAGCAACTACGATGACCGCGGAACGACGAACTACGGCGGCAACACCAACTACGACGACGGCGGGACCACGAACTACAACGATTCCGCCTATGGCAGCTCCAACAAGAAGCCGAGCGGGTCGTCGTCTAGCTCGAAGCCGAGCAGGCCGAGCAACAACTCGAACTACGACGATGGCGGCACCACCAACAACGGCAACTCAAATTACAACGACAACACGAACTACGGTGGCGGCAATTCCAACCACGGCAACTCGAACTACGATGACGGGGGCAACACCGGCTACGACAAGGACGATGACGACGATTAAGCAGAAATCGCCGCTGAAGTTCAGGCATGAGCTCAAGCATGCGGTAAACGCCGTTGAAGCGCAGATGCTTTCCAGCAGACTTGTTTGCCTGTTCCCCCGCGATGCACACGCGGGGGAACAGGGCCGTTATCGGGTGACCAGCCTGTATTTCGATACTCCCCACCATAAGGCGCTTCGACAGAAGCTGGAGGGTGTCGACCGCAGGGAGAAGTTTCGCCTGCGCTACTACGGAGACGACCTGTCGTTCATTCGTCTCGAGCGCAAGGTCAAGGTCGACGGCATGTGCGCCAAGCAGAAGACGCGCATGACCTATGACCAGGCGGCGGCGCTGCTCGAGGGAGATGTCGATTTCCTTCTCCAGACAGACGACGCGCTCTGCCTTGAGCTGTACGCGAAGATGCGCGGCGAACTGCTCGCGCCTTGCGTGACGGTGCGCTACGAGCGCGAGGCGTATGCCTATGCGCCGGGAAACACGCGTATCACCATCGACCGCAACTTGCGCACCAGCATGCGGTCGCTCGATTTTCTGAACCCGGGCAGCGGGCGCGTCCCGGCAGCAGATGGGCTGTCGGTTCTCGAAGTCAAGTACGACGAGTACTTGCCCAGCGTCGTGCGCGCGGCTTTGGACCCCTTGGGCAGGCAGGCGCACGCGCATTCGAAATACGCGCTGTGCCGGCGTTTCGATTAGGCAAGGACGGCTCATGACGTTTCAGGATATCTTCACCTCAAATTTCCTCGAGAACATGACCAGCGTCTCGCTGCTGGATTCGGGCATAGCGCTTGCGCTTGCCCTGTGTCTTGGCCTGTTCATCTTCTTCATCTACAGGTGCTCGTACAGCGGGGTCATGTACTCTGCCAGCTTCGGGGCAAGCTTGATTGCCCTGGCGCTCATCACCACGCTCGTGATTCTGGCCGTTTCGAGCAATGTGGTCTTGTCGCTGGGCATGGTGGGCGCGCTGTCCATCGTACGCTTTCGCACCCCGGTCAAAGAGGCGATGGACATCGTCTTTCTGTTCTGGGCAATCGCCGTCGGCATCGTCTTGGCTGCGGGACTGCTCCTGCTTGCCGTGTTCGGAAGCCTCTTCATCGGCATCGTGCTGCTGGTCATCTCCACGCGCCGCCATCCCGTCAACCCGTACATCCTCGTTGTGCACTGCGATAGCGACGAGACGGAGCGTGCCGTGCGCGAGCTTGTGAAGCAGCAGGCGAAATCGCTCAAGCTCAAGAGCAAGACGGTGCTGCCCGAGGCCATCGAGCTCAACTACGAGTTGCGGCTGAAAGACGACCAGACGGCATTCGTGAACGATGTGTCCAAGCTTTCTGGCGTGGGGCATGTGGCCCTGGTCTCGTATAACGGCGACTATATGGGCTGACCGCGAACACGGGACGTGCCATGTTGAACAGCAGGCATATCGGTGCGGTCTGCATCGGCGCGATGGCGCTTGCCCTCGTGGGCATCGTCGTGTTCGGCGTGTTCGGGGAGCGCATGGGCGTTCGCCCGGCGAGCGCCCACCCCGCGTACCTCGACCGGCTCTTCGACGACGAGCGCGTCCACGCCATCGACATCCAGATGGAGACGTTCGACGACATGATTGCCGAGGCGTCCGAGGATTCCTATGAGCTGTGCACGCTCGTCATCGACGGTGAGACGTTCGAGGGGGCGGGCATACGGGTGAAGGGCAACAATTCCCGTAGCCTGGTGCAGCGGTACGGTCTCGAACGCTACAGCCTCAAAGTCGAATTCGACCACTTCAAAGACGGGGCGAGCTACCACGGGCTCGACAAGCTCTCGCTCGACGCGGGCTTTCAGGACAACAGCTATCTCAAGAATTACCTGGCGTACGACATGATGGCGTTCATGGAGGTGCCAGCCCCGGCGTGCAGCTTTGTCTGGGTGACGGTCAATGGGGATGACTGGGGGCTGTTTCTGGCAGTGGAGGAAGCAGAGGAAGCGTTCGTGCAGCGCTACTTCGGGCCAGATCGCGGTGTGCTTTACAAGCCCGATTACCTGCGTCTCGAAGACGAGAACGCGGATGTCGCCTTGCGCTACGTCGGCGATGATCCTGCTTCGTACGATAACATCTTCCGCAAGGCGATGGTCGACGTCGACGATGCCGACAAACGCCGCCTTGTAGAGGCGCTGCGCGTGCTCGACAGCGGCGAAGACCTCGAGTCGGCTGTCATGGTGGATGAGACGCTCAGATACTTCGTCGTGCAGGTGTTCACGGTCAACCTCGACAGCTATCTGGGACCGACGGGGCACAACTACCTGCTCTACGAAGAAGACGGGCGCATCAGGATGCTGCCCTGGGACTACAACTTGGCGTTCGCGACGTACACGCTGGGCATGCCCGATGCGGAAAACGACCCGGTGAAGTACGTCAACTATCCCATCGACACGCCGGCCGCCGGCTATATCATGCAAGAACGTCCGCTCTATCACACGCTCATGCAGTACGGGGATTCGTTTCAGAGGTACTACGAGCTCACCGACGAGTTCATTGCGGGCTATTTCGAAAGCGGGCGCTTCGAATCGACGCTTCGGGCTGCAGAACGGCTCATCGCCCCGTATGTGGAAAAAGACCCGACGGCATTTTGCTCGTATGAGGACTTCAGAGCCGGGGTCGATGCGCTTGTCATGTTCTGCGACCTGCGTTCCCAAAGCGTGCGCGGACAGCTCGAGGGCACAGTCGCCTCGAGTTTTGCCGAGCAGGAGGCGCATGTGGGCACGCCCGTCGACACGGGGAGTCTGTGGTTGCCCGATATGGGCGAGGTGGCCGACTTGAAAGACGGCGTGGGGTAGGCGGTGCTTGGGCATAGCTGTGTGCGAAATGGGGAAACATGAGGGTTTTGCCCGGATGAGCGGAAATTTACGGTACAGTACCGGTATTGGATGCTGTTTTTAGAGTTGCACAGCTCAGCAGCTTGGGGCAACTCGAAGAGTGAGGAGCGTTTTTTGGCTGGTGGCGAGAGAGGCTGTTGCTCGTGGATTCTGATCATCGCGTTCGGGATCGCTTTGGGTTTGTGGCTTTTTGCCGTGTGCGGGTAAAGCGGGTCTGCCCGCGCGACCTCGTCTTGCTGGCGGCGGGATTCGCGCTGTTCTTCCTGAACGATTTGGTGCTGAAGGACCTGCTTTCGCAGACGGTCTTCGGCTGGCTGTTCAAGAACTATTTCAATGACGTCCTCGCCGGTCTGGCGTTCATGGCCTACACGAACGTGCTGCTCGCGTTGTTCCGCCCGAAGGGGCGCATCGCGTGCCTGCGCTTTGCCATTCCCT